>NZ_JAKJJW010000041.1:0-28609 GCF_025669985.1 Brachybacterium atlanticum
GCGCGGCCGACGCGGGGCGGGGCCCGGGGCCGGGGGGGCCCCGGCCCGGGGCCGCAGGTCAGGGGAGGGAGGAGGTCAGCGGAGGTTCGCCGGACCGGCCTGCTCCGCGGCCTTCTCGGCCTCGGCGCGACGCTCCTCGCGCTGGGTGTCGAGCTCCTCGGCGTTGTCCGCGGGGGCGGACTGCGTCATCAGCGCACGCTGCTGGGCGGCGGGCTGGAGGTCGACGAACTGGCCGCCGAGCTCGCCGCGGACGCGGTTCTCGGAGCCGGTGGGCGCCGGGTCGTTGCCCTCGCCGGTGAGGTCGCCGCGGATGATCGTGTCGGTCACGTCGACGCCGTCGGTGTTGTCCGAGGCGGTGACGTCGCCGCCGAAGTAGGTGGCGCCCTCGCAGGTGATCTTCTGGCCGCCGGACCCGAGCTGCACGCCGGCGTTGCCGGTGAGGGTCGCGTCGCCGTCGAGCTCGCCGGCGCAGAAGGTGGTGCCCTCGGTCGCGCCGGTGACGGTCAGGTTCCCGGCGACGGTCGAGTCGAGTATGTCGGTGAACTCGGAGTTCTCGCTGGTCACGTTGCCGCCGATGGTGTTGCCGCTGAGGTGCACGAGGCCCTGGGCGACGTTCACGCGGCCGGTGATCGAGGAGTCGTAGGAGTACAGGAAGGGCGAGGCGCCCTCGGCGGCGCGGCCGTTGTAGTTGCCGTCCACCGCGGACTCGTCGAGGTAGACGCCGTAGCCGCCGTTGGAGACGACGTTGCCGGCGATCTCGGAGGTGGAGGCGTCGAAGTAGCCGTCGCCCCGGACGAGGACGCGGCCGTCGACCGAGGAGTCGGTGATGAGGAGGTCGGCGCCGGCCTGGACGCGCACCTCGCCCTCGATGGTGACGTCGGTGAGGACGCAGGACTTGCCCTTCGCGACGACGAGGTCGCCGGGGACGGTGACCGAGGAGGCCTCGCCGTCGCAGCGGGTGGTGAGGGCGGCGCTCGCGGAGCCGGCGGTCGCGGCGATGCCGGCGGCGGCGAGGGCGGCGGCGGAGAGGAGGGTCACGGAACGGGAGAGGGTGCGCACTGGGGCTCCTTGGTCGCCGCGCCGGGCAGGGCGGGGCTGTGGGGTTCGATAGGGGTGCGTCACGACCGTAGCGACTCACCTCACACCGGACAATCGATTCGGCCAGATTCGCGGGAGTTCACCGAGATTTCCCCTGCTCGTGCCCCGGACGACGAGCTCTCGTCCCGCTCGCCCCGGCCGCAGGTCAGAGCGGGAGGCGCACGTAGGTCGTCTCGAGGTACTCGGCGAGCCCCTCATGGGAGCCCTCCCGGCCCAGCCCCGACTCCTTCACCCCGCCGAAGGGGGCCGAGGGGTCGGAGGCCATGCCCAGGTTCACCGCGACGATCCCCGACTCGAGCCGTCCGGTGACGGCCGTGACCTCGACGAGGTCCTCGCCCATCACGTAGGCCATCAGCCCGAACTCGGTGGCGCCTGCCGCCGCGATCATCTCCTCGACGTCGTCCAGCACCGTGATCGGCGCGAGCGGGCCGAAGATCTCCTCGCGCTGCACGCGCGCGTCCCGCGGCACGTCGGCCAGCACCGTCGCCTCGTGGAAGAAGCCCTCGCCCTCGCCGGTGCCGCCGCCGGTGAGCACCTTCGCGCCGCGCTCGACCGCGTCGGCCATCAGCTCCTGGACGGAGTCGACGGCGGCGGCGTCGATCAGCGGTCCGAGGGTCGTGGCGGGATCCGCGCCGGGGCCGAGCACGAGCTGCTCGGTGCGCTCGACCAGCCGGTCGGTGAACTCCTCCGCCACGGAGGAGTGGACGTAGAAGCGGTTCGCGGCGGTGCAGGCCTCGCCGTTGTTGCGGAACTTCGCGAGCATCGCCGCCTCGACCGCGGTCTCCACATCGGCTGACGGGAGGACCAGGAAGGGTGCATTGCCGCCCAGCTCCATCGAGGTGCGCAGCACGTGCTGGGCGGACTGCTCGATGAGGGTGCGGCCCACCGCGGTGGAGCCGGTGAAGGAGACCTTCCGCAGGTGCGGATCGGCCATCAGCGTGGAGGAGAAGGTCCGCGAGTCGCTCGTGACCACGCAGTTCACCACCCCGTCCGGCACTCCGGCCTCGGCGAGGATCGCCATCAGCGCCAGCGAGGTCAGCGGCGTCTTCTGCGCGGGCTTCAGCACCACGGTGCAGCCGGCCGCGAGCGCCGGGCCGATCTTCCGCGTCCCCATCGACAGCGGGAAGTTCCACGGCGTGATCAGCAGGGTGGGGCCGACGGGTCGGACCGTGGTGAGCACGGCGTGGTCGGCGGCGGGGGCGTGGCGGAACCGGCCGGGCTCGCGCACCGCCTCCTCGCTGAACCAGCGCAGGAACTCCGCGCCGTAGCTCACCTCGCCGTACGCCTCGGCGAGCGGCTTGCCCATCTCCAGGGTCATCAGCGCCGCGAGGTCGTCGGCCCGCTCGTGGCACAGCTCGTAGGCGCGGCGCAGGATCTCCGAGCGCTCGCGCGGCGTGGTCGCGGCCCATTCCTCCTGCGCGGCGCAGGCGGCGTCCAGGGCCTTCGCGCCGACGGAGGCGGCGTCGGCGTCGACCACACGGGTCAGCGCCGCGCCTGAGGCGGGGTCGATCACCTCGAGCGCGGCGGTGCCGCCGAGGAAGCGGCCGCCGACGAAGGAGCTGGTCGGGGTGCGCTCGAGCACCTCCGCGATGCGGGTGGGGGTGAGGGCGGGCTGCTGGGACATCGGAACCTCCTGCGTCGACGGATGATTCCTCCAGTCTGCACCCGTCCCGCCCCGCCGTGCCCGTTCGTTCTCAGTCGTGCCGGGCCGCGCTCAGCCGGCGGCGAGGGCGTCGACCGCGCCGATCAGGCCCAGGTGGCTGAAGGCCTGGGGGAAGCTCCCGATCATGCGGCGGTGCGTCCCGTCGTACTCCTCGGCGAACAGGTGCAGGTCGTTCCCGCAGGCGAGCAGGGTCTCCATCAGTTCCTCCGCCTCGTCCCGCCTGTCGGTGGCGGCGGTCATGGGACCAGTGCATCACGGACGGCCGGCCGACGGTCCTGAGCCGGCGACGAGGAACGGTGGGCGAGCGGGGCAGCCGGACTACGGTGAGCCCATGACGAACTCCGAGAACAGCCTGTCCGTGGACGTGCTCGTGATCGGTTGGGGCAAGGGCGGCAAGACCCTCGCCGCGGCTCTCGCCGGCCTCGGACAGAAGGTCGCGATGGTCGAGCAGTTCGCGTCGATGCACGGCGGGACCTGCATCAACATCGGCTGCGTCCCCACCAAGACCCTCGTGCACGACGCCCAGGAGCGTCGCGAGGACGACGACGCCGCCTCCTACTGGGCACGGGCCGTCCAGCGCCGCGACAGCCTCATCGGGACGCTCCGCGACGTCAACCACCACCTGCTCGCCGACCTCGACACGGTCACCCTCGTCGACGGCCGAGCCCGCTTCGTGGGCGAGCGGACCGTGGAGGTCAGCGGCGGCGAGGACCGCCTCACCGTCACCGCGCCGACGGTCGTGGTGAACACCGGCGCCGTGCCCTCGCGACCGGATCTGCCGGGGATCGACTCCCCTCGGGTGCACGACTCCACCTCGCTGCAGCACGCCGATCCCTTCCCGCGGCGGCTCGCCGTGGTGGGCGCCGGGCCGATCGGGCTCGAGTTCGCCTCGATGTTCGCGGGCTTCGGCGCCGAGGTGACGGTGCTGAACCGTCGCCCCCGCCTGCTGCCCGCGGAGGACGAGGACGTCGCCGCCGAGGTGCAGTCCGTGCTCGAGGGCGACGGCATCACCGTGCTGCACGAGGCGGACCTCCGCGGCGTCGAGGACGGCCCGGAGCAGGCGCTGCTGCGCCTCGACGTCGCGGGGCGGTCGCGCCAGCTCGCGGCCGACGCCGTGCTGCTGGCCACCGGGCGCCGCCCCGCCACCGACGACCTCGGGCTCGAGGCGGCGGGCATCGACGTGGACGAGCGCGGCGCGATCGTGGTCGACGAGCACCTGCGCACCAGCGCCCACGGCGTCTACGCGCTCGGCGACGTGCACGGCGGCGCCCAGCAGACCTACCTCTCGCTCGACGACCACCGCATCGTCCTCTCCCAGCTCACCGGCGACGGCTCCCGCTCCACCTCCGACCGGGTCGCGGTGCCGACGACGACCTTCCTCACCCCGCCGCTCGCGGCCGTGGGCCTCACCGAGGCGGAGGCACGGGAGCAGGGACGTAACGTCCTGGTCGCGACGCAGAAGGTCGCCGCGATCAAGGCCATGCCCCGCCCGAAGACCCTCGGCGACCCCCGCGGACTGGTGAAGATCGTGGTCGACGCGGGCACCGACGAGATCCTCGGCGCACGACTGTTCCACGTCGACGCCCAGGAGGTCATCAACCTGATCGCCCTCGCGATGCGCGCCGGCACCACGGCGACGCAGCTGCGGGACGGGATCTGGACCCACCCCTCCTCGACCGAGGCGCTCAACGAGACGCTCGGGAAGCTCGCGCCGGTCGAGTGAGCCGCGGGCGCGGCGGGTCCTCGGCCGGGGACAGCGTCTGCCCCGCCGTGCTCCGCTTCGCCCCGCCGACCGTCGGCCCCGGCGGGGTGAGGCAACTCATCCACCAGCGAACCCCCTGATCGCAGGCGCTTTCCCGACCCTTTTCCAGGGTTCTCCGAGGGTTCCTCGACGGAAGTCCGAGGCACGGTGCGGAGCGTGGGTCCATGAACTCCACCCCGCCCTCCTCCCCGGTGCCTCCTCACTCCCCGCAGGGCACCGACGCCCCGCCCGTCGAGGACGCCGCGGGCGCCTCGGCATCGGAGGTCAAGAGCCTCTCCGTGCCCGGCCTGCTCGCCGGCGGCGCCGCCGCGGCGACCACCTCCGTGATCGGCGGCCAGCTCGGCATCAGCGGCACCGTGCTCGGTGCCGCGATCACCTCCGTGATCTCCGCGGCCGTGGTCGCCTTCTACACCGACTCCGTCAACGGCACCGCCCGCAGGCTCAAGCAGGTCAAGGCCAAGGCGGGGGAGAAGGCGCAGCCCCGCGTCGGAGGCGGGGAGGTGCACTCCTCGCGCACTCGCCGCGGTGCGGGCGAGGACGGCGCCGTCGGGACGGACGCCGCCGGGACGTCCGAGCACCGGGCCGGTGCGGACGGCGCCTCCGGGGAGACGCCGGGTCGCGGCCGACGGATCGGGAGGATCGCCCTGATGAGCGTGGTCATCGCCCTGATCGGCATGGCCGCCGTGTTCGGCGTCCAGCGTCTGACCGGCACGGAGCTCTCCCCGGGCACCGGCGAGATCCAGCGCTCCGTCACCGGCACCGAGCACGTGGCCCCGCGCGAGGACTCCGGCGGCACGACCGAGGACGGGACGTCCGAGGACGGCACCGGCGAGGACGGCACGCAGCAGCAGGACGGGACGGAGCAGCAGGACGGCACCGGCGAGCAGGACGGGACCGGTCAGGACGGCACCACCGTCGACCCGCAGCAGCAGGACGGCACGACCGACGACGGCACCACCGGCGACGGTACCTCCGGGCAGGGCGGCGGCACGAGCGGCGACGGCAGCTCCTCCGGCGGAAGCTCCTCAGGAAGCGGCGGCCAGGACGGCGGCGGAGCCTCCGGGAGCGGGTCGTCCGAGCGCGGCAGCTCCGGGAGCGGCTCCTCCGGCAGTGCGAGCTCCGGCAGCGGTGCCTCGGGCAGCGGATCGGGCTCGACCGGCTCCGAGAGCTGACCCGTCGGCGGAGCCTCCGGCAGGTCCGGCGGCGCGGGGCCGAGCGGTCCCGGTGGCCCGGCCCGTCGGCGCTCAGGCCTGCCCGTCGTCCTCCGTGCCGCCCGCCCCGGCGACGAACTCGCGCAGGTGGGCGGAGAGCTCGAGGCGGCTCGGCTCGTGGCAGTACATCATGTGCCCCGCCTCGTAGTACTCCACCCGGATCCGCTCGGCGTAGTCCTCGCGCGGGATGGCGAGCTGGGCGAGCACGTGCTCGCTGGCGTGGAACGGGGTCGCCGCGTCGTGATAGCCGTGGGAGACCAGCACCCGGGTGTGCGGGGACTTCCGCAGCACGCGGGCGAGATCGGAGGCGACCTCCACCGAGCGGTTCTCGAAGTCCTTGTAGCTCCACGGGTGCACGCGCCCGGACATGATCTCGTAGACCACGTCGGCGGAGAACTCGAGCTCCCCGCGCAGGTAGTGGTTGATCGCCGCGGTGTAGCTCGGGGCGAGCTGGTCGATCGACGGATCGGTCTCCATCCGCGCCGCGTTGCCGTCCCCGGCGGGCGCCGTGAAGCGGCCGTCGATCCGGCCGGTCACCAGGCCCTCGTCCCGCAGCAGCTCGGCGAGGAAGGCCTGGTGCTCCACGCGCAGGTCCGCGCGCTCCACCCAGTCCGGGTCCACGCCGATCAGCGCCCCGATCCGGGCCGCGGCCTCCTGTTTCTGCGCGGGGTCCAGCCGCAATCCCGCCGCGAGCAGCGCTGGGTACTCCTGCTCGGCGAAGGCCTCGGCCTCGTCGACCACGTCCTGCAGCAGTCGGTCCTCGTGCTTGCCGTGGGCGTGGGCGATCGCGGCATAGGTGGGCAGGTAGTGGAGGTAGGGGCGGTCGTTGCCGGGGGAGAACACGATCGTGCCGAAGTCCAGCACCGGCGAGATCAGCACGATCCCGGCGACGGCGAGGTAGTAGCGGTCCAGCAGTCGGGCCGCGACGGCGGAGGCGCGGGTGGTGCCGTAGGACTCGCCGGCGAGATGGACCTCGGAGGTCCAGCGGTCGTTGCGGGTCAGCCAGTCGATGACGAAGGCGGCGATCAGGTCGCGGTCCGCGGCGAGGCCGTGATGGCGGTCGGGCTTCTGCCCGGGTGCGGGGCGGGAGAAGCCCGTGGTCATCGCGTCGACCACGACGAGATCGGCGTCGCGCAGGATCGTCTCGTGGTTGTCCAGCAGGCGGTGCGGGGGAGCGGCGGGGGCTCCCGCGTCCCCGGAGTCCACGCGGCGCGGGCCCAGCAGGCCCAGGTGCAGCCAGACGGTGGAGGCGCCGGGGCCGCCGTTGAAGGCGAACACCACCGGGCGGGGCTCCTCGCCCGGGGAGGTCGCGACGTAGGAGACGGAGAACAGCTCCGCGTAGGGCTTGCCGCGCCCGTACTCCTCGCCGTCCGGCTCCTCGCGCAGCACCACGGTGCCGGCGGTGGCGGTGTAGTTCAGCGGCCCGTCCGGCAGCGCGAGGCTGTGCAGGGTCGTGACCAGGCGGTCCTCGGGGGCGGTCCGGTCGGTGTCGGAATCCGGGCTGCTGCCGGTCGCGGGGGAGGTGCTGGGGGCGGCGGGCTGGTCGTTCACACGAGCTCCTTCGTCGGATGCGGCATCGCGCTCGATGCTACGCGGGCCCGCTGCGTGGGGGCCTCCTGCAGGAAGGGGACGTGAGCGGCACGCCGCGGAGCTCAGCCGCGCAGCGTGCCGCTCACGTCCCCTTCGTGCGGTCGCGGCGGCGAGATCAGTCCAGGGCCGAGATGTCGTGGGGCTCCTCGGCGCCGGGCTCGTTGTCCCGCACGACCATGCGGATCGGGTCGAGCTTCGTCCAGACCACGAACAGCACGCCGACGACGAGCATCGCCAGGCCGGCCCACAGGTTCGCGTTCATCCCGTCGGTCTTCGCCGCCTCGTCGGGCGAGAAGGCCACCAGGCCCATGATCACGAGGATCAGGCCGAACAGGCCCAGCAGGGTGCCGATGAAGTTGCGGATGTCGAACGCGCCGGCGGTCTGCACGGTCGCGTCGGCCGGGACGTCGGTCCCGGCGGGGGTGTTCTCCTCGGAAGTGCTCATTGCTTCTCTCCTCCGTCTGCTCAGGCGAACGCGATGTTCAGGACGATGACCAGGACGAGGGCGATGCCCGCCATCGGCACCGGGCGGCGCCAGAAGGGCATGTCCTTCTCCTCGGGGTCGACCAGATCGGCCCTCGGCGTCTCCGAGTAGACCAGGCCCTTGAGCTCGTGGGCGGGCTTCGGGGCGGTGATCTGGGTGACCGCGACCGAGACCACGATGTCGACCACGAAGGCGGTCGCAGCGCTCATGAACGCGAGGCCCTGGCCGGGCAGGGAGAAGACCCCGAGGAAGGTCGAGGAGCCCCACAGGATCACGGCCGAGAGCGTGCCCGCGACCAGGCCCGTCCAGCCGGCCGTCGGCGTCATCCGCTTCCAGAACATGCCCAGGATGAACGTCGCGAACAGCGGCGCGTTGAAGAAGCCGAACAGGGTCTGGAGGTAGTCCATCAGGTTGGAGAACTGCGCGGCGATCAGCGCGGTGAAGATCGCGATGACGCAGGCCGCGGCCGTCGCGAGCCGGCCCACCTTCGTGTAGTGGTCGTCGGGCGCGTCCTTCTTCACGTACTGCTGGTAGAGGTCGTAGGAGACCACCGTGTTGAAGGCGGAGATGTTCGCGGCCATGCCGGCCATGAACGCGGCGAGCAGGCCCGCGATGGCGACGCCGAGCAGGCCGTTGGGGAGCACGTCCCGCATCAGCAGCAGCAGGGCGTCGTTGTAGTTCACGCCCGTCGCAGCAGCGCCCGAGGCGTCGCCCGCGTAGTCGAGCTGCTTGAACTCGGTGAGCTCCCCGACCAGCACCGCGGCGATCATGCCGGGGATGATCACGATGAAGGGGATGAACATCTTCGGGAAGGCGCCGATGATCGGAGTCATCCGCGCGGCGGTGATGGACTTGGACGCCATCGCACGCTGCACCTCGACGAAGTTCGTGGTCCAGTAGCCGAAGGAGAGCACGAAGCCCAGGCCGAACACGATGCCGATCACGGACAGCACGGGGCTGTCGAAGCCGGAGAGGGCCTGGCCGGGCCAGGAGTGCAGCTGCTCGGAGCCGAGCATCCCGTCCCCGGCGATGCGCTCCTTCATCCCGGACCAGCCGCCCACGCGGTGCAGGCCGATCAGCGTCAGCGGCAGCAGCGCCGCGACGATCACGAAGAACTGCAGCACCTCGTTGTAGATCGCGGCGGAGAGGCCGCCGACGGTGATGTAGAAGAGCACGAACGCGGCGGCGAGCACGAGGCCCACCCACATCGGCCAGCCCAGCAGGCGGTTCACGATCGTGGCCAGCAGCGAGAGGTTCACGCCCGCGATCAGCAGCTGCGCCACCGCGAAGGAGATCGCGTTGACCAGGTGAGCGCCCTTCCCGAAGCGCATGCGCATGAACTCGGGGACCGAGCGCACCTTCGAGCCGTAGTAGAAGGGCATCATCACCACGCCGAGGAACAGCATGGCGGGGATCGCGCCCACCCAGAAGTAGTGCATCGTCGGCATGCCGTACTGGGCGCCGGTGGCGGACATGCCCATGATCTCGACCGCGCCGAGGTTCGCGGAGACGAAGGCGAGGCCGGTGACCCAGGCGGGCAGCGAGCGGCCGGAGAGGAAGAACTCGATGGAGGTGGAGACACCGCGCTTGGCGTACCAGCCCACACCGAGGACGAAGACGAAGTAGAGCGCGATGATCGCGTAGTCGATCCACTGCGCGTCGAGGCGGAGGTCGACCATGAGGCGGTTCCTTGGGGACGGGGAGGGGGTGCCCGGGGCTGCGCCGTGGTCGCTCACGGGGCGGCGGCTCGGGTGCTGAGCGCCGACGTTACCACTGCGGGCGCGCCCGTGGTCGGCCGATCGGGGCGATCGCGGGACGGATCCGGGACTGTGTGGTACGTGGCAGGCCGACGGGTGGGAGGTCCTGCTCAGCGCCCCCGCGCGCTGCGGCGGAGGAGCCGGCCCACGCTGCGGGCCGGCCCGGTCCCCGCGGCGAGGTACGCGCCGAGCAGCACGGTGGCACCGCCCGCCACGACCGTCAGCGGGTCGCGACCGCCGCGTGCCCTGCCCGCTCCGGCGGCGGCGACCCGGCCGAGGCTCACCAGCAGCGCGCTCATGGTGATGCCCGCGATGATCCGGTCCCCGGTCGACTCCACGCGCTCGATGACGGGGTCGAGATCCCCCGCCTCGAGCCGCACCCGGATGCCGTGCGCGTCATAGTCGTCCAGCAGGTGCTCGAGGCGCTCCGGTGCCTCCGTCCCGAAGCGCAGGGCGTCCATCCCGGTCGCGGCGGCGCGGCGCAGGAGGGCCTGCGGGCCCCAGATCTGGGCGAGCGCCACCGGGACGACCTCCTGCAGCACCTCGGTGATGTGGAAGGCGGGGTCCAGGGCGATTGCGCTGGACTCCGTGAGCACGAGCATGCGCAGCAGCTGCGAGATCTCCGGCGGCAGCTGCAGGCGGTGCCGCCTCAGCAGCGTGGTCAGCTTCTCGAAGAACGCGGACAGCGAGATGTCCACCAGCGCCCTGCCCTCGACGGTGTCCAGCAGCGCGCGCACGTCGCGGGCGAAGCGGCGGCGGTCGTGCGCCCCCTGCGGCGGTGCGAGGCGGAGCAGGGCCGCGGCCACGCCGTCGGCGTCGTGCCGGGACAGCGCGAAGGTCAGACGCACGATCTCCTCCCGCTCGGAGGCCGAGAGCTCCCCGGCCATGCCGAAGTCGATCAGCCACAGGCCGCCGTCCTCGCGCACGAACATGTTCCCGGGATGCGGATCGGCGTGGAAGAAGCCATTCACCAGCACCATCGAGACGATCGTGCGGGTCGCGGCGCGGGCCAGCGCGGGCCGGTCCACCCCGGCGGCATCGAGCGCGGCGGCGTCGGTGATCCGCATGCCGCGGGCGCGCTGCTCGGTGAGCACGAGCGAGGTGGTCAGCTCCTCGTGCACACGGGGGATGTGCACGACGGGGTCGTCGGCGAGGTCCTCGGCGAAGCGGCGGGCGTTGGCCGCCTCGGCGCGGTAGTCCAGCTCGCGGCGCAGGCTGCGGTCGAAGGCGGAGACCAGGCCCTCGACGTCGACGTCCCGGGCGAGATCCCATTCCCGGGCGGCGATGCCGGCGAGATGGCGCAGGATGTCGAGGTCCGCGATCACCGACTCCTGCACGCCGGGCTTGCGCACCTTGACCACCGCCTCGGTCCCGTCGTGCAGGCGCGCGAGGTGGGCCTGGCCGATCGAGGCCGTGGCGAGCGGGACCTCCTCGATGTGCGCGTACGCCTCGGCGAGCTCGACGCCGAGCTCCTCGCGGAGCGTCGCGGCGATGGCCTCGAAGGGCACCGGGTCGGTCGCGTCCTGCAGCCGGGTGAGCTCCTCGGTGTACGCGGCGGGCAGCAGGTCGTCGCGCGTGGCGAGCATCTGTCCGAGCTTCACGAACGTCGGCCCCAGCTGCTCGAGCGCGTGGCGCAGGCGCGCCGGGCCCGGCAGCGGCCCGCTCGCCTCCCCGGCCCCGGCCGGGCCGGTTGCGGCCTTCGCCAGCAGCCGGCGGCGCAGCACCTCGGGCACGTGCTCGGTCAGCCCGAGCTGGCCGACCAGCGCCGAGAAGCCGTTGCTCACCAGGATCTCGGCGATCCGGCGGTAGCGGGCGGCGGAATGCGGGAGGGCCATGCCCATCTCCTTCGTCGAGGGGAACGTCCCCGATGCTAGAGGGGACGTCGAGTACGATGACGATCCGTGAACGTTCACGCCCTACGGGGTGTCGCCCCGCGTCCCCCGCGGATACGCTCACGGGGCACTCGACGATGAGGAAGGACGACGTCAGAACCATGGATCCACACCTGACCCGGCGCACTGCGCTGGCCGGAGCCGGAGCGGGGGTGCTCGGCGGGCTCGCCGCCTGCGCGCCCCCCAATCCCGGCAGAGTCAACGACCAGGCCGCGATCCCGCCCGCCGACGGCCCGGTCACCATCACCTACTGGGCCTGGCTGAAGGACCTGCAGAAGGTTGCCGACGTCTTCAACGCCCAGCAGGACAGGATCCGCGTGGAGACCACCTGGATCCCCGGCGGCAACACCGGCGGCTACGCGAAGATCCTCTCCGCCGTCTCCGCCGGCGGCGGCCCCGACATCGCCCAGGTGGAGCTGCGCCAGGTGCCCGAGTTCGCGCTCGCCGGCGCCCTGGTGGACCTCACCCGCTACGACTTCGGCTCCCAGGTCGACGCCTTCGACCCCGGCGCCCTCAGCCAGGTCAAGGTGGGCGACTCCTACTGGGCCGTCCCCCAGGACACCGGCCCCGTGGCCACCTTCTACAACCGCGAGGTGCTCGAGGGCGAGATGGGGCTCACCCCGCCGGCCACCTGGGAGGAGTTCCGCGAGACCGCCGGGATCGTCTCCGAGGCCGGCAAGAACCTCATCACCCTCGACCCCTCCGACGGCTCGTACCTCATCTCCTGGGTGATGCAGTCCGGCGCGGTGTGGTTCCGCCCCGAGGGCGACGGCTGGATCGTGGACATGACCGGCGACGCCTCGATGCGGGTCGCGGAGTTCTGGGACCAGATCCTCGCCGACGGCCTGGTGGGAACCGGCTACGGCTCCTTCTCCACCCCGTGGATGGCCGCCGCCGGCGAGGGGAACGTGCTGGCCACGATCTCCGGCTCCTGGTCCGACGCCCTGATCCAGTCTGTGCCGGGCGGCGAGGGCAAGTGGGCCGTCGCCCCGATGCCCACCTGGCCCGACGGCGGCGTCGCCTCCGGCGCGCACGGCGGCTCCTCCGCCGCGATCCTGTCGAACTCGCAGCATCCCGCCGAGGCCCTCGAGTTCCTCACCTGGATGTGCTCGGACCCGGCCGGGATCGACGCCATGATCGAGTACTCCGGCATCGGCTGGTCGCCGGCGAAGGACTACATCGGCGAAGTGCGCCGCCAGCCCTCCGAGTTCTTCTCCGGCCAGAACTACAACGAGGAGGTGATCCTGCCGATGGCGCAGGGCCAGAACCTCGACTGGACCTGGGCGCCGATGATGCAGCGCGCCGCCGCCATGGTGGGCGACGGCATGACCACCGCCGTCACCGGGGAGGTCCCGCTGGTGGACATGCTCCCCGCCACGCAGACGAGGATCGTCGAGATCATGCGAGACATGGGACTGAACGCGGAGGAGGCACGATGAGGTCCAAGACAGCCCCCTGGATCCTGCTGGCACCGTTCCTGGTGGTCTTCATCGGCACGATGATCGTGCCGATCGTGATGGCGATCGGGTACTCCTTCAGCTCCGTCGAGCGCTCCGGCCTGCTCGGCGAGGGCGGGATCACCAACTCCTTCGCCGGATTCGACAACTACGTCAAGGCCCTCTCCAACGTGAACTTCGTGGAGTCGATCGGGCGCATGATCCTGTTCGGCGTGGTGCAGGTGACCGTGATGATCGTGGCCGCGGTGGTGCTCGCGCTGCTCCTGGAGAGCGCGAACGCGAAGTGGCCCGGCTTCTTCCGCGCCACCTACTTCCTGCCCTACGGGATCCCCGGCGTGATCGCCACGATCCTGTGGTCGTTCCTGTACATCCCCGGCCTCTCGCCGATCGTGGACGTGCTGCAGCTGGTGGGACTCGACGTGGACTTCCTGGGACCGAACGCGGTGCTGTGGTCGATCGCGAACATCGTGACCTGGACCTACACCGGCTACAACATGCTGATCATCGTCGCGCAGCTCAAGGCCATCCCCGGCGAGCTGTACGAGGCCGCGAAGATCGACGGGGCGAGCTCCTTCCGGGTGGCCCGCTCGATCCAGATCCCGCTGATCCGCCCTGCCCTGATGCTCACGATCATCTTCTCGATCATCGGCACCCTGCAGCTGTTCGCCGAGCCGCGCCTGCTGCAGACCATGAGCGCGGGGATCACCTCGGAGTACACCCCGAACATGTCCGCCTATGCCTTCGCGTTCCAGTACAACGACATCGGCATGGCCGCGGCGCAGTCCGTGATCATCGCGGTCGCCGCCTTCCTGTTCTCGGCGCTCGCGCTGGGGATCTCGAACTGGATGGAGAAGCGCCGATGAGCACCACCGACAACGCCCCCACGCACCGCGCGAAGCCGCTCGGCAACGCGGCCAGGGCCGCCCGCGGCGACGGCCGCTCGGGCAGCCGCGACGCGGGCCGCAAGCCCACCACCACGATCATCGTCACCGCGATCCTCGCGATGGTCGCCGTGTACTTCCTGGTGCCGGTGTACTGGGTGGTCATCAACGCCACCAAGTCCACCGAGGACCTCTTCGGCACCAGCGGGTTCTGGCTCGGCGAGAACTTCCAGCTGTGGGAGAACCTCCGGTCCGTGCTCACGGCCAACGGCGGGATCTTCCCCCGCTGGGCCCTGAACTCGGTCCTGTACTCCGGGGTCGGCTCCGTGCTCGCGACCTACTTCGCGGTCGCCGCCGGCTACGCCCTGGCCAAGTACCGCTTCCGCGGCCGCGGCCTCGTCTACGGGCTCGTCCTCGGCGGCGTGCTCGTGCCCGGCACGGCCGTGGCGCTGCCGCTGTTCTTCCTGTTCAGCTCGATCGGGATCACCAACACGTACTGGGCCGTGCTGATCCCCTCGCTGGTGAGCCCCTTCGGCCTGTTCCTCGCCTCGATCTACGCCGGCGCCGCGGTGCCCGACGAGATGCTCGAGGCGGGTCGTCTGGACGGCGTGCGGGAGCTGGGCCTCTTCCACCGCCTGGCCCTGCCTCAGCTGACCCCCGCGATCGTGACGATCGTGCTGTTCCAGTTCATCGCGATCTGGAACAACTACATGCTCCCGCTGGTCATGCTGGCCGACGAGAAGCTGTACCCGATCACCCTGGGCCTGGACAACTGGCGGGCCCAGACGGACCGCCTGCCGGAGTTCTACCAGCTCACCACCGGCGGCGCGCTGCTGTCGGTGATCCCGCTGGCGATCCTGATCCTGGTGCTGCAGCGCTTCTGGCGCGGCGGCCTCACCGAGGGGTCCGTCAAGGGCTGATCCCGCCCCGCCGCGATCGGCCGTTGCCACGACCGCCCTCCACCGCGACCGCCCCGCACCCCGTCAGCCCGGGGGCGGGGCGGTCGTCGTCGCGCGGGCTCGTGGCAGCACGACATGGCATATATGCCACGTCGTGCTGCCGAGCGCCCGTACGCAGCGCCGCCGAGACCGTGGCGCGGCGGCGTGCGTCCTCGGCGCCGCCCGAGCCCGCCCGCTTTCGGGATCCGGTGGCGGGACGGCTCCGGGTGCTCTTGGATGGAGGGATGAGCTCCTCCCGCGGCCCTGCCCCTGCCCGACGCCCCGCGCCGACCGCGGACCGGCTCCCGTCCCCGCCGCGGCGACGCTCCGTCCTCGCCCCGCGCCGACGCTCCGTCCTCGCCGCGGCGGCGGCGCTGCCCCTGGCCGGGGCCGGGCTGTCGGGCTGCGGGATGGTCGAGGGGATCGTCGGTGACGACATGGAGCCGGACCTCGTCTCCGAGCTGCCGCGCCGGAAGCCGGCCGAGGCCGACGGGATCGGCCGGCGCGTCGTCCCCTTCACCGCCCACCTGCTCGCCGGCATCGACCGCGAGCCGGTCAACGCCGTCTGCTCCCCGCTCTCGGCGCAGACCGTGCTGACCATGGCTGCGCTCGGTGCCGCGGGGGACACCCTCGCACAGATGGAGGAGGTGCTCGGCGGCACGGTCGACGAGCTCGCCACCACCGCCAACACGCTCTCCGCGGTGCTCGCCGCCGTGGGGGACGCGGCTCGGCAGGAGGACAACCCCGAGGGGCCGGAGCCCGCCGTCGCCTCCCTCGTCAGCAGCACCTGGCTGCAGGAGGGCATGCAGGTCGAGCAGGGCTTCCTCGACGGGCTCGCCGAATGGTTCGGCAGCGGCGTCTTCGAGGTCGACTTCCTCGACGAGGCGGCGCGCGAGGAGGGCCGTGAACGGATCAACGACTGGGTGCTCGAGCAGACGAACGACCTCATCGAGGAGCTCGTGCCCGACGGGGCGCTCTCCGACCGCACCCGGGCCGTTCTCGTGAACGCCCTGCACCTCAAGGCGGCCTGGCGCAGCCCGCTCGAGCGTCGCGGCGGCACCTTCACCACGGAGGAGGGCGAGGAGCTCTCCGTCGAGCTGCTCCACGGCAGCAGCTCCGCCTGGTTCGAGGACTCGGTGTGCCGCGCCACCGCGCTCGAGGCCGCCGGCGGCGAACTCGCCCTCGCGCTGGTCCAGCCGGCCGACGGCATCGGCGGGACGATGGACGCCTGGGCCGAGGTCGCGGGCACGTCCGCGGCGGGCCTCGGCGGGCTGCTCGACGGGCTCGAGGACTCCTCGGAGCAGGTCGACCTCGCCGTGCCGCCCTTCGACATCGCCTGGGACTCCTCCCTGGTGGCGGTGCTGGAGGGGCTCGGGATGACCGAGGTGTTCTCCGCGGCGGCGGACCTCTCCGGCATCACCGCTGAGGAGGATCTGATGATCACCGAGATCCTGCAGAAGACCGTGATCACGGTCGACGAGGTGGGCATGGAGGCCGCGGCCGCTACCGCGGCGATCGCCGGCACGACCGCCGCCCCCGTCGAGCCGAAGGAGCTCGTCCTGGACCGGCCGTTCCTGTTCGTGGCCTATGAGCGCTCGACCCGCGCACCGCTGGTCGCCGGCTGGATCGGGGATCCGCGGCAGACGAGGTGAGGACGGGCCGTACGGACAGTCGCGCCGGGGCCCCTCACCGAGGAGCGCCCACCTCGTCATGCTCCGGGAGCACCCGGATGAACTCTTCCCACGCACGGAGCGAGGTGACCGGGCGCAGAGAGGCAGCGCTGTTCTGCTCCTCGATGAGGAGATGATGCTCCGCACGCCGGATCTGCACCACGAGGTCCTCGCCGGGCTCCTCGTCGAGCGACGTCCAGGAGCTGCGGGCCTCGACGATCTGCCACGTGTCGTCGGCGGCGGGCCCGAGGACGTTGCCGATCAGGGGGTCGAGGGCCGACCAGGCCGCGACGCGCGTGGCGGTGTCGGGGTCCGTCAGCCGGACCAGCTGCTCCGCCGGGACCCGGATCGGTCCCTGCTCCGAGGTGGGGGCGGCGCCCGGCAGGAAACGGACGAGCCTGGTCATCCCGCCGGGGAGGGTTCCGATGGGGTAAGCGGCCAGCTCTGCGAGGCCGTCCTTCAGCGGGCTTCGACGCACACCGACGCCGTTCGCGCCGACGAGAAGGTCGTGGTGCTGCTGTGCACCGGGCCCCGAGACGGTGATCTCGACGCGGAACAGCGGTGCCGTCAGTGCCCCGCGCATCCCGTCCATCGTCGGGTCCACTGTGATGCCGGGGGCGTGGGCGGCGAGCACTGCGGAGAGCTCGTCGTCGGCCGCGAGGGCGTTGAGCAGACGGTCGAGCGAGGCACGGGGACCTCGGAATGCTGCGGTGGCGGGGTCGAAGGCGATCACGCGAGATCCTCCTCGTCGAGTCGGATGCTGAGGGTGTCGAGGATCTGCTCCATGAGCGCGGAGCTCTCGCGGTCCCGGAACGGGAACGAGGTGAGGGCGAGGGTCACCAAGGTTTCTCCCGCGAGGGCGAACACCTGTCGGGTGATCACCGTCAGGCCGGGAGGGGCGGTCTGCAGCAGGGCTCGGGAATGCCCGCGCAGTCCGCCGACGGCCGCCGGCCGATCCTCGAGGAGGTGCAGGTCGGGAACAGACGCGTGCTGCTGCGCGCGGGAGATCGCGGTGATCGCCTCGAGGTCCCGCGGGGTCTCGGACGGGAGCGGCTCCAGGGTGACGACGATATTGTCGGCGAACGGGCCCGCCTCCTCGGCGGAGAGCTTCGCGACGAGCGTGGGGGCGCCGTCTCGACGCTCGACCTCCCAGGTGCCGGGGATGTCGACGTCGACAGCAACGCCGGGAGCCGCCGTCGTCGTGACGGAGATGCGTTCCAGGTCCATGCCGCTCTTGCCTCGCCCTCGTGGTGTGACGTCCCCGGGCCTCATCCCAGGACCCAGTCGACGATACCGTTCGCGGCGCTGCTCCCTCCGAGCCCGCCGAGGATCCCGCCCACAGCACCGCCGATGACGGTGCCGACGCCGGGACAGATCATGGTGCCCAGCGCGGCCCCGCCAGCGGCACCGCCCCACGCTCCGAGTCCCCCGCCGAGTGCATTGGCACCGCCGTCGACGGCGGCGCGCCCGATGCGCTCGCCGGTGCTCAGGCTCGGGTCCGCGGAGTCCTGCTCCCAGCGGTCCCACGCGGCGAAGCCGCCAGTGACGACTGCGCCGACAGGGCCGAGTGCTTTGGAGAACTTCGAGGCCGCACCCGCGGCACCTCTCATCGAGTTCACCAGGTCATCGCCCCCGACGAGCATGAACGTCGCCAGCGTGCGAGGGGATGTCAGGAACTTCGCGAGCCCCGAGTAGGCGCCGCTGACGCCGTCGACCAGGCCGCTGAGGCCCATGCCGACCCAGTCCTCCCAGTCGTTGGGATTCGGGAGGAGGTTGCGCAGGGAGAAGTCCCCGAAGCGGAAGAGATCGTCGAACTTCTCGGCAAAGGCGGAGAGCGCATCGGCGGCCGAGGTGACGTCCTGCTCCTGCGCATCGGCGGAGAGAGCGCGCGCGAGCTCCATGAGCTGCTCGAGCGCGTTCTCGATAGGACCGTTCTGCAACGCGTCCCATCGGTCGCGGAAGCTGTCGGCGTCCGGCCCGATCCAGGCGCTGCCGAGTGCGCGGATCGTGCCGCCCAGCTGCTCGGTCCTCCCGGCCAGATCTTCGCGGCGCTGGGCCATCAGCTGCGCGAAGTCCTCGCCCTGCGCGGTATCCATCCCGTAGAACATCGTCACCCCTGTGAGTCGTCGTCGGCCCATCTTCCCTGCGGCCGGCGCGGGCGTCGATGGGGAGGACTGCCCATGCCCGCTGCGAGAGCGCTGCCGCAGCGGTGCGGTGGGTGCAGTCCTCTGCGAGGATGTCGGTCATGACGGAACGACTCCTGGTCTCCCTCTCCCTGGCGCTGATCGGCCTGCTGCTCCTCGGGGTCGCCCTGTGGCTGCGCACTGGGCGACCGGCTGTGCTGCGCGGCTGGATGAACCCGCTGTCGGAGAACTGGATGGCAGAGAGGGTGGTGCTGCTCGGCCTGCCGACGGTCGGGGCGCTGCTGGTCTGCGTCGCTCTGGTCGCCGCGCCCCACCAGTGGACCGCGCTCCGTCTGCTGGCGATCGCGGGGATGGTGGTGCTGGCGGTCCCCGCCCTGTACTTCTTGATCGCGCCGCTGCCGCTGCCGGGCTTTCTATACCCGGGATGGGCGCGCCGTCTGCGCGACGGACGTGAGGCACGTATGCGCGCGTTCCTGACCGGCCAGATCTGAAGGTGCCGTCCGTCGGCGGGCCCGTAGGCGGTCCAGGCGAGCCTGGCGCTCGAGGGGACCGTCGACGAGGCGGCCGACGCCCTACCCGTCCTCGTCGGCGCGTCCTTCACCGCCGACACCCCCGAGGACACCTTCCTGGACGTCTCCGACGCCGGCCACGGCGTCGCCTACGTCAACGGGTTCTGCGTGGGCAGGTACTGGGACATCGGCCCCCAGCAGACGCTCTACGTCCCCGCCCCGCTCCTGCGCGCCGGCCGCAACGAGGTGCTGCTGCTGGACCTCGAACGTCGGCCGACGGGCCTCGCGCTCGCCGAGGCGCACCGCTTCGGGCGTGCCGCCCACGCCCACCCCACCAGCGAGGAGAGCTGATCACCGTGACCCCGACCCCTGACCTGCGCATCGGCGTGATCGGCATGGGCGCCCGCTCCGATCTCGCCTTCCATGCCCACCGCCCCGGTGAGGGCTCCCGCGTCACCGCCGTCGCCGACCCGGCCGAGCGCGGCCGTGACCTCGCCCGCGAGCGCTTCGGCGAGGACGTGGCGACCGCCCGCTCCTTCGAGGAGCTGCTGGCCGAGCACGAGGTCGACGCGGTGATGATCCTCGCCCCCGACTTCGCGCACGCCGGCATCGCGCGGCAGACCCTCGCCGCCGGGATCCCCACCTTCTGCGAGAAGCCGATGGCGATCTCCCTCGAGGACGCCGACGGGATGCTCGAGCTCGCGAAGGAGAAGCGGGCCCGGCTGTACATCGGCCACAACATGCGGCACATGCCGGTGGTGCGGCAGATGAAGGCGATCGTCGACTCCGGCCGGATCGGCAGGGTGCGGGCGATCTGGTGCCGTCACTTCGTGGGCGCCGGCGGCGACTTCTACTTCAAGGACTGGCACGCCGAGCGGGAGAAGGCCATGAGCCTGCTGCTGCAGAAGGGTGCCCACGACATCGACGTGATCCACTGGCTCGCCGGCGGCGCCACCCGCCGCGTCTCCGGCATCGGCGACCTCGCGGTCTACGGCGACATCACCGACCGCCGCGACAACTCCGGCCGCCGCATGGGGGAGTGGTACGACGAGGACATCTGGCCGCCCACCGCGCAGAAGGAGCTCAACCCCGTCGTCGACGTCGAGGACATCTCGATGCTGCAGATGACGCTGGACAACGGCGTGCTCGCCTCCTACCAGCAGTGCCACTTCACCCCCGACTACTGGCGGAACTACACCGTGATCGGGGACGCCGGACGGATCGAGAACATGGGCGACGGCGCCGGCGACCAGATCCACCTCTGGACCTCGCGCCGCTCGGGACCGGGCAGGCCCGATGACATCGAGGTGATCGCCCGCGCCGAGGGCGGTCACGGCGGCGCCGACCCGAGCCTCGTCGCCGAGTTCCTGCGCTTCGCCCGCAGCGGCGGATCCACCGAGGTCTCCGTGATCGCGGCCCGTGAGGCGGTGGCGACCGGGGTGCGCGGCGCGGAGTCGATCCGCTCCGGCGGCGTGCCCCTCGAGGTGCCGCCGGTGGCGGACGAGATCAGGGAGTACTTCGACGGCGGACAGGTCTGAGCAGACTCACCCCCGCATCCCGTGGGCGCGCAGGGCGTCGGCCACGTCCGCGGTCGTGGCGGCGCCCGCATGCAGCGGCCACACCGCGGCGACGTACCCGTCGGGTCTCACCAGCAGCATCCGCGCCTCGGCGTCGCGGTCGGATCCCGCACCGCAGAACGGTCCCTCCACCGCCGCGGGAACCTGCGGCCGCACGGCATCCTCGACCCCCTCGACATGCAGCTGCCAGCTCATCGCCCGCAGCGCCTCGCGGTTCGCGTCGGTCGGCAGGAGGCGCCGGCCGACGGCCCGGTCGCGCGCCCAGCGCGGCAGCGGCTCCCCCTCGGGGACCGCGTGGTAGTGGATGCGGTACTGACCCAGCCACCCGCCGAGCCGGCGCCCGACGGGAGTGGCGAGGAGCCGCGGTGCGAGCACCGCCAGCAGGTCACGGGCCCGACGGCGCACGAAGGCGGCGCCGCGGCCGGGCCGCGCGATCACCCCGAAGGCCCGGTCCACGATCCGCACCAGCGTCAGCGCGACCGGGCGACGCTCCGCCTCGTAGCGCTCCAGCTGACCGGGCTCCCGCAGCCCGGAGGCGACGTCGGCCTGGAGGTTCACCAGGTGGTGAGCGTCCTGCAGGCCCGTGTTCATGCCCTGACCGCCCACGGGGGAGTGGACGTGCGCGGCATCGCCCGCCAGGAACACCGGACCCTGCCGGAACCGTGAGGCGACGCGGTGATGGACCCGGTAGGCGGAGAACCAGTCCACGCGCTCGTACCGGATCACGAGATCCTCGCGAGCGCCCGCGAGCGCCTCCTCCTGGTCGGGCTCCGCCCCGCCGTGCAGCCAGATCAGCCGGGCGTGCCCGCCCTCGCCCAGCGGGAACAGGAGCGCGAAGCGCTGCCGGCCGAAGCGTGCGGTGAGCGCCCCGGTCTCGATGCCCCGCACCCGTTGCAGGTCCGCCACGCAGAACGTCGCCTCGTCGGTCACTCCCTCGAAGGGGAGCCCCAGCAGGTGGCGCACGGGCGAGCTCGCCCCGTCGGCCCCGATCAGCCATCGCGCCCGGACCCGGATCGGGTCCTCCGGCCCCTCCAGCAGCGCCTCGACCCCCTCGTCGGCCGACGGGTCCGCGGTGAAGGAGACGAGGCCGAGCCTGTAGCGGACGGGTGCGCCCTCGGCCGCGAGGGCGTCCGCGAGGAGCCGCTCGGTGCGGCTCTGCTCGAAGACCCGCGCCCCCGGGAACGGGGTGTCCCCCTGCTGCGCGGCGGCGAAGTCCGCCCCCACTCCGGGGCCGCCCTGCCGGATCCGGATCCGGCCCGCGGCCTGCGCCCCCTCCAGCACCGGTGCGACCAGGCCCAGCTGGTCGAGGATCTCCATGCTGCGGGACTGGACCACGATCGCCCGCGACTCCCTGGTCGGCCCCGGCTTCGGATCCACGATCAGGGCCGACAGCCCGCGGCGCCGGGCGACGAGCCCCGCCATCAGGCCCGTCGGCCCCGCGCCGACGACCAGCAGATCGGTGGTCAGAGCGGCATCGGGCGAAGGTGCCGGGCCGGTCGTGTGCGCAGCGTCATCCATGGCGGCCTCGTCTCGACGCAGGAGCGGTGGGGACCACCGTAGACCTGTCGGCCCGCGGCCTCGCCCGGCGGTACGGTGCCCACGTGCTCCGTCCGGAGCCGTGCCGTCGAAGGAGTCCGCATGACCGCCACCCGCACCACCCGCCGCATCCTTCCCGAGGACCTCCCCGAGGCCTGGTCCGGGGCGGCGACCTGGACCGGCGTCGCGGGCGGCACCCAGCCCTGGCGCCTCGCGCCGGCGCAGCTGGCGCGGATCGGCTCCGCCGACATCGAGGAGCTCGCCCGCATCCCGAACGGCGTGCGTCTGGCCGTGGAGACCGACGCGCGCCAGCTCGAGCTCGCTCTCACCACGCAGGAGTCCCACGCGAACGCCCCGCGCCGCGCGGACCTCGTGATCGACGGCGAGCACACGGCGACCCTCGAGGCGGGAGGCCGCACGGAGCTGCTGATGGACCTTCCCGGCAGCCTGTCGCGCGTCGAGCTGTGGCTCCCGCACACCGCACCGACGGTGCTGCACCAGGCGCTGCTGCACGAGGCGAGCGTGCTCGTCCCCGCCCCGCCGCGCGGCCCGCGCTGGACCGTGCACGGCAGCTCCATCACGCAGTGCAACGAGGCGGAGAGCCCGAGGGGGACGTGGCCCGCCCTGGTCGCGGCGCAGAACGACTACGAGCTGACCGCGCTCGGCCTGTCCGGGCAGTGCCATCTGGACCCGCCGGTCGCCGAGACGATCGGGCGCTCCCGCCCGGACCTGGTCACCCTCTGCATCGGCGCCAACATCTACGGCGCCTCCACCTTCACCGAGCGCAGCCTGCTGCCGACGCTGATCGGCTTCGTCGACCACGTGCGACGGTTGACACCGGCGCCGATCGTGCTCATGAGCACCATCACCTCGGGCCCGCACCGCGAGGACGCCCCGAACGACGCCGGGCTCACCCAGCGCCGCCTGCGGGAGATCGTCCATCAGGGCGCGGAGCTGCTCGCGGCCGAGGACCCGCTGCTCACGGTCGTCGACGGGACCGAGGTCATCACAGCGCAGGAGATGCACCTGCTCGGCGACCAGCTGCACCCCACGCCCGAGGGCTACCGGGTGATGGCCGAGCGGCTCGCGCCCCGGATGGCCGAGGCGCTCGCGGAGTCTTGCCTCACCCCTTCTGTCGCCCCTTGAAGCGGGGCTCCTCCTTGTTGATCACGTAGAGCCGGCCGCGGCGGCGCACCACCTGGGCGCCGGGGCGGGCGGCGAGGGAGCGGAGCGAGGAGCGGACCTTCAGCGCGTCCCCTGCCCGTAGCGGCGGCGGAAGCGCTCCACGCGACCGGCGGTGTCCAGCACCTTCGACTGCCCCGTGTAGAAGGGGTGCGAGGCGGAGGAGACCTCCACGTCGATGACCGGGTACTCCTGGCCATCGGTCCAGGTGATGGTGCGCTCCGAGGTGGCTGTGGAGCGGGTGAGGAAGGAGAAGTCGGCGCTCGCGTCGCGGAAGACGACGGGCCGGTAGTCGGGATGGATGGACGGCTTCATGGGATGTCCTCCTTCAGAGGATGGGGTGGGGCGAGCCGGAGCTCACCAGCTGGACTTCGTCACGCCCGGCAGCTCGCCGCGATGGGCGGCCTGGCGGAAGCGCACCCGGGAGAGCCCGAACGTGCGCAGGAACCCGCGCGGACGGCCGTCGATCGCATCGCGGTTGCGCAGTCGGGTGGGGCTCGCATCGCGCGGCAGGCGCTGCAGCGCCCGCTGGGCGAGCACCTTCTCCGCGGTCGTCGCCTGCTTGTCCTTGATCGTGCACTTCAAGGCCGCACGCTGCTCGGCGTATCGGGCCACGGTCCCGCGGCGCCGTGCGTCGGCGGCGATCTTCGAGCTCTTCGCCATCAGCGCTCCTCGCGGAACTCGACGACCTCGCGCATCCGGGGGTCGAACTTCCGCGCGACGAGCCGGTCGGGGGTGTTCCGACGGTTCTTGGTGGTCATGTACGTGAATCCGGTGCCGGCGGTGGAGCGCATCTTGATCACGCCTCGGATGTCGTTCTTCCTGGCCATAAGGGGTTTCCTCTCAGATCTTCTCTCCGCGGGCGCGGATCTCGGCGACGACCGCCTCGATCCCGCGGCGGTCGATGGTGCGCAGTCCCCGGGTGGAGACGCGCAGGCGCACGGTGCGACCGAGCGACGAAACGAAGAACCTCTTCGTCTGCACGTCGGGGTCGAAGCGCCGCGAGGTGCGGCGGTGCGAATGGGACACGGACTACCCGAAGCGGGGAACCGCTCCGGTGACTTGACAGCGCTGGGACATGGGCAGCGATACTAGTAATGAGAATGGTTATCGTCAAGCAGGAAGTGCAGAACCCATGCCCGCGAGCCGCTCCTCGAAGCCCGTCTCCCCCAACCGCTCCCGGGGGCTCAGCATTCCCGCCCTGTCGCGATCGTCACGGCGCTCGACGAGGTGCTGCGCGACGCCCTGGTGGCGAGCCTCCTCCTGGACGCCGAGGGACTCCTCGCCCTGCGCTACGAGGTCGTCGAGGACTCCTCCGCGCTGCGACGCCTCGTCGTCGCGGCCGGCGGGGTGCGCGAGCACGAGCTGGTCGACCTCGCCCACCCCGCAGGAGTGGGCGCGAGGCCTCGCGCCGTGGCTCGGCGCCGAGGACCTCCTCGCACCCTGGCTCGGGGAGCGGGACGCCAGGGTGTGAGAGGGGCGGCGGGCGTGCTCAGGCTGCCGTGACGGTGCGTCGGGCGTGGCTGCGGTGGGTGAGGACCACGAGGGTGAGCAGCGCGCCCACGCTCACCGCCGCCACCACGATCCGCAGCACGGGGCTGCCGGTCGCGTCCCAGGCCGTGTGCAGCACGACCGCTCCGAGAAGGGCGACCACCAGGGCGAGCGCCCCCCGGGCCTTATGAGGCGTCTCGACCAGGAACCACAGCGCCGCGCACACCGCGCCCGTCCAGGCCACGTGCCCGGCCGGGACCAGCACCCCGCGCAGCACGAGCGTCGCATCGAGTGCGCCGAGCCCGCCGCCCCTGGACAGCAGCGCCCCGAAGCCGTAGCCCATCGTCTCGAGCACCGCGAAGCCCGTGCCGGCCGCGATGCCGATCACGAGCCCGCCGCCGCGGGTCGCGCGATGGGCGAGCGCGAGCACGATCAGCGGCACCACGAGCTTCGCGGACTCCTCGATCACCCCGACCAGCAGGATCGAGGCGCCGCCGAGCACGGCGCCCGCGATCCGCTCCTCGAGGCCGGCCGCGCAGATGCCGAACAGGCCGCTCGCCGCGACCGTGACCAGCACGATCCGTCCGGGGACGACGGGGCCGCTGCGGGTGGACTGCGCGAGCAGCAGCACGGTCACGGGGATCGTCGCCGCGCCCACCAGCAGCACCGTCGGCAGCAGGATCGGGTTGCCGGTGAGGAGCATGATCACGAAGGTCGTGACATAGCCGAGCAGCCCGCCCGCCAGCACCAGCAGCCAGGAGAGGCGCAGGTGCCAGGGGTAGCGGGCCGGGGCGTGCGGGGCCGGGGTCCGAGGTGCTGGCCCCTGTGTGACGGGGAACTGTGCGGTCATCGCCCGCTCCTTCATCCGGCGGGCTCGCTCGTGCTCACCCGAGGTGAGGCGTCGTCATCGCGGCGGCGTCGAGGACAGTATGCCCCCGCGGGGAGGCGACGGCATCGTCTGCTCGGTCACTCCTCGTCGAGGCGCTGGTGCGCACGACTCCGACGCCGAGCCGGCGCCGGCGGCGCGTCCCGCCGCACGGTCCCGCCGACGACGAGAGCCGTGACCCGGGCCGGACGAGCTCGCTCGTCGGCGCCGGATCACGGCTCTCAGCGTGTGCGTGTGCGCCGCCCGTCGGGGCGGCGCAGGCGCTCTCAGGCGGTCGCGGTCCTCGCCGGCAACACCTTGTCGCCGTAGCGGCGACGGAAGCGCTCGACGCGCCCGGCGGTGTCCAGCACGGTGCCGCGACCGGTCCAGAACGGATGCGAGGCCGAGGAGACCTCGACGTCGATCACGGGGTACTCCCGACCATCCTCCCAGCTCACGGTCTTGTCCGAGGGGCGAGTCGAGTTGGTCAGGAAGGATTCCCCGGCGCTCCGGTCCCGGAACACGACGGGTCGGTACTGAGGGTGGATGTTCTTCTTCATGGCGTTCTCCTCACCGCGTCGATGACTGAAGGATCAACGACGCAGGGGGTTCGTGTATTCCCGCGTGGCCCGGCCGGCTATCGCGGCCGGTCGCGGCGCCCGTCGCCGCGGGGCGGCGGGCGCCGCGGGCAGTCAGGCGGAGGTGCCGACGAGAGTGCGTCGGGACTGCTCCTCCTGCACGGCACGGCCTCCGGTGCGCTCCAGATGCGCGGCGGAGGAGAGGTCCACCTCGATGACGGGGTAGATGTTCCCGTCCTCCCAGGTGGTCGAGTGCTCCGAGGTGCGAGTGGAGCGGGAGAGGTAGCGCAGCCCGGCGCTCTGGTCGCGGAAGACGACGAGATGGGGCTGAGGTCGATGGTCCTGTCGGTGGTCGGTCATGTGGTTCTCCTTCGAGGTCGGCTCGCGGCCGACGTGATGTCTGTGCCCGGCACGGTGCCGGGTGGGTGTGCGTGCGGCAGCTCCGCCGGGGCGGAGCGAGGCATCCGTGTCCCGCTGCGCAGGGCTGTCGATGCCGCTGCGGCATGGCGGGGTGCTCGCGGCGCCCGCTGGGGCGGGCTGCTCGCGCTGCACGCGGTGCGAGGGCCGGGGCGCCGCCGTCGTGGCGGGTCCGGCCGGGAGGCTCGCACATCCGACGACGGCTGGGGCCGTCGTCCGGAGCTCTGCACGCTACGGGGTCATCAACGGGGATGTCCAGGGGTTTATTCCCGCGGGTGCGTCACCCAGTGTGTCACGACCTGCCGTCGGCCCGCGCCTCGTCGTGGTGGCCGCGCCCGGCGGCCCGATCCACGATCAGCAGCACGTCGACCGGACCGCCCTCGGCGCCGAAGGCGTGGGGGACCAGGGTGTCGAACTCGGCGGACTGG
Organism: Brachybacterium atlanticum; assembly: GCF_025669985.1. Lineage (NCBI taxonomy): Bacteria > Bacillati > Actinomycetota > Actinomycetes > Micrococcales > Dermabacteraceae > Brachybacterium > Brachybacterium atlanticum. The sequence goes on from NZ_JAKJJW010000041.1 coordinate 27,131, forward strand.
TCCTGGGTGATGCGATGGCGCTGAGTGCCGAGCTGCAGGATCAGCGTCCCCGAGAGCACCACCAGCCACTCCTGGCCGGTGTGGGCGCGCATCCGTGCGGGATCCGGGGGCGGGTCCACGACCCGTCGGCGCAGGATCACGGTGTCGGGAGCGCGGCGCATCTGCCAGCGCAGCGCGTCCATGCCGTGGTCCTTCACCGGGTTCGAGACGATCTGCTCGCCCTGCACCGCCACGAGCTCGTCGAGGCTCGTGTCCAGGGCGCGCGAGAGGTCCACCAGCTGGTCGAGGGCCAGGCGCCGCCCGCCGCTCTCGATCCGCGAGAGCGTCGAGGCGCTGAGGTGGGTGCGGCCGGCGAGGTCGTCGAGCGTCAGCCCCTGCGCGAGACGCAGCGCACGCAGCCTCTTGCGCACCAGGTCGTCGAGCTCCGCCGTTCCTTGCGACATGAGCAAGAGTGTATGCAGCCAAGGCAAGTCGGTCCAGGGTGGAGACATCGCCCCGCCGAGGGGCGCAGCACCCGACCGAGAGGACCCCGCCATGACCGACCATGACCAGCACGCCGCCCCGACCCGGCCCGAGCCGACGGAGACCAGCCCGCTCGCCGCCGACCCGGCGCACTCCGACCCGCTGCCCGCGACGCTCGTCGACGCCGTCGTGATCGGCGGGGGCGCCGCCGGGCTGAACGGCGCGCTCATGCTCGCCCGCTCCCGTCGCAGCGTCGTCGTCCTCGACGCAGGCCACCCGCGCAACGCCCCCGCCGAGGGGATCCACGGCCTGCTCGGCAACGAGGGCACGGCGCCCGGGGAGTACCTCGCCCGCGGCCGGGCCGAGGTGCGGCACTACGGAGGGCTCGCTATCCGCGGCGAGGTCGCCTCCGCCCGCGCCGTCGACCCGTCGGCCGAGGGCGATCTGCGCTTCGAGATCACCCTGGCCGACGGGCGCGCCCTCACCGCCCGCCGGGTCCTGGTCGCCACCGGCATACGCGACGAGCTGCCGGAGATCCCCGGCCTCTCCGAGCACTGGGGCCATGACCTCGTCCACTGCCCCTTCTGCCACGGCTACGAGGTGCGCGACCAGGCGATCGGCGTGATCGTGCGCCAGAGCGCCCATGCGCATCTCGCCCTGATGTTCCGTGCGCTGAGCGAGGACGTCGAGGTCTTCGCCGCAGATGTGGAGTTCGATCCCGCCGCCCGCGAGCGCTTCGCCGCGCTCGGCGTCACCGTGCACGAGACCGCGATCCAGGAGGTCCTCGCCGGGCCCGACGGCGGGATCGCCGGGGTCCGCCTCGCGGGCGGCGAGGTGGTCGCGCGCTCCGTGCTCGCGGCCGGCACCCGGATGACCCCGCGCCTGGACGGGCTGGACGGCCTCGGGCTCGCCCTCGAGGAGCTGCCCGCCGGGATGGGGCAGAAGGTCGCCACCGGCCAGGCCGGCACCACCGAGGTGCCCGGCGTGTGGGTCGCCGGGAACGCCGCGGACCCCACC
>NZ_JAKJJW010000042.1:0-27968 GCF_025669985.1 Brachybacterium atlanticum
TCAGGTCCCTGGCGTGACCTCGACCGCTCCACAGCGCCGAGGTCGCGCCAGGGACGCGATCTTTCGCGGAACCTTCCGCCCACGAGCGGTCGAGGCGGGCGGTCCCGCCTCTCCGCGAGGGCGTCAGTCGATGACCGAAGCGGTGGCCTTGACCTCGGCGAACTGCATGCTTTCGAGACACGTCGCGGCCGGCGCTGCACGGTCGGCGATCAGGCAGGTCCCAGGATGGGGGTTCCTGCCCGACACCGGCTCCCTCGCCTCGACCACCGTGGACACCCGTGTCCTCATGGGCCACCGCCAGGTGACGGACCTCCATCTCACCGGGCTCGCCGCCGCGCACGGCACCCGTCGCGCCACCTTCGATGCAGGACTCCGTGACGCGCTGGTGCCGACGGACCGCCCTCTGGTCGAGGTGTGGAGCGGCTGACGCATCCCCTGGACAGGATCACTTCCTGCGAGCCCCGCGACTCGCGCCCCGCGGCCTTGTGACCTCACCCGCGGAGCCCTGGCATCGCCTCCGCGATGGGCGATACCTTCGCATAGTCCCCATCCCTGCAGTGCATCTACCTCGGGTCCCCCAGGGGGATCGTCCAAGGCGGCACCACCCGTCCGGAGGATCCATGACCTCATCGCATCCGAGCCCGCACCGCCCCGCCGCGCACCAGCCGCCGAGCACCCCGTCGACCGAGGCTCCGGCCCCCAGCCTGCGCGCCGCCGCCGGGACCGGGTACTTCCCCATCGCCTTCATCGCCCGGTTCCCCTTCGCGATGATGGTGGTGGGCACGCTCACCCTGGTGGTCTCGGCCCGCGAGTCGATCGCCCTGGGCGGCCTGAACTCCGCCGTGCTGGGGCTCGGCTCCGCGCTGGTGGGCCCGCTGCTCGGCGCCGCGGCCGACAGGATCGGTCAGCGCCCCGTGATCCTGGCCTCCGGGATCCTGAACTCGCTGGCCCTGCTGACGCTGGCCTGGGTGGCGTTCAGCCCGCTGCCCGACCTCGCCGTCCTCGCCGTCGGGTTCGTGATCGGCGCGACCTCGCCGCAGATCGGCCCGTTCTCCCGCAGCCGCCTGGTGCACCTGATCCTCACGCGCCTGCCCGCCGCGCGGCGCGCCCACAGCCTGAACGCGACCATGGGCTACGAATCCGCGGCCGACGAGACCGCCTTCGTGTTCGGCCCGGTGGTGGTGGGGCTGCTGGCCACGACGATGACGCCGGCCGCGCCGATGATCGGTGCGGCCGTGCTCACGCTCGTGTTCGTCACCGCCTTCGCCCTGCATCCCACCGCCCGCGCCTCCGCCCCGACCTCCGAGGAGCCCGTGCGGCAGGATCCCGCGCGGGAGCTGCGCAGCCTGCGGGTGCTGGTGGTGGTGGCCGGCGCGCTCGGCGTGGGGCTCTTCTTCGGCACCGTGCTCACCTCGCTCACCTCCTTCCTCGCCGACACCGGCCACGGCGACTCCGCCGGTCTGGTGTACGGGGTGATGGGGGTGGGGTCCACGATCCTGGCGCTGTCGATCGGGCTGTTCCCGCAGCGGTTCACGCTCGCGGCGCGGTGGCTGGTGTTCTCCTCGCTGATGCTCGCGGCGATGATCGGCTTCGGGTTCGCGGGCGGGCTCACCGGCGTCGTCCGGGCGATGGCGATCGCGGGCATCGGGATCGGGCCCACGATCGTGACGCTCTACAGCCTCGCCGCGGAGCGCTCCCCGCAGGGCCGCTCCGCCACCGTGATGACCATGCTGGGCTCGGCGACGATCGTCGGCCAGTCCGGGGCCTCGGCCCTCACCGGCGCGGTCGCCGAGCGTGCCGGCTCGCAGGTGGCGATGTGGCTGCCCGTCGGCGCCGCCGCCCTGGTGCTGCTGGCGGCGGTGGTCAACGCCCTGGGCCGACAGCGCGCCCTGCGCCGCGCCGCGCAGGACGTGGAGCGCGACGCGCGCCGGCTCCGGGAGCTGCCCACCGAGCATCTCTGAGCGCGCCTGCAAGCGCGGCCGGGAAGCGGGCGCGGACCCTCACCGCCACAGCAGGTGCTGCAGCGCCGGGGTGAGCTCGGCATGGGCGGGCGCGAATCCGCTCGCCTCGAGACGGGCGGAGGAGACGCGCTGGTCGGTGCGGATCAGCTCGTCGGCGGCGGTGCCGCCCAGCACGGCCCGCGGCCCGAACGGCGGCACCGGCAGCAGGGCGGGCCGGTGCAGCACCGCACCGAGGGCGCGGGCGAACTCGAGCGCGGTCACCGGCCGCGGGGCGACGGCGTTGACCGGACCGTCGAGGTCGGCGGTGAGCGCGGCGTGGGCGAACACGCGCACCACGTCGTCCAGGGAGATCCAGGAGAGCATCGCCTCCGCGTCGGTGAGACGCCCGCCCATCCCGGCCAGGAACAGCGGCAGCTGCGGCAGCAGGGAGCCGCCCCCATCGCTGAGCGCCAGTCCGGTGCGCACGTGCGCCACCCGCACCCCGGCGCCGCGCGCGGCACGGGTGGAGCCCTCCCAGTCCCGCACCAGATCCGCGAGGAAGCCCTCACCGCCGGGATCCTCCTCGGTGAGCAGCTCACCGGGGCGCCGCGGGCCGTACAGCCCGATCGCGGAGGCCTGCACCAGCGCCGTGGGGCCGTCGCGCATCCCCGCGAGGGTGCGGGAGAGCAGCGAGGTGCCGTTCACGCGGGAGTCGCGGATCTCGCGCCGCACGGAGCGGGTCCAGCGGGTGCCGATCGAGCGACCGGCGAGGTTGACCACCACGTCCACGCCCTCGAGGTCGGCGGGGTCCAGCTCGCCGCTGCGCGGGTCCCAGGAGATCTCCCCCTCGCCCACGCTGCTCTCCCGCACCATCCGCCGCACGGTGTGCCCGCCCGTCTCCAGCAGCGCGGCGAGCTGGGTGCCGATCAGCCCGGAGGAGCCGGTGATCGCGACGGTGCGGCGCGGGAGGTGGGCGAACGCGTCGTGGAAGGCGAGATCGTCGTGCAGCTGCCGGCTGCGGAAGGCCAGCAGGCGGCGCATCCGCGAGGCCGCGGCCGGCTCCAGCCGCTCCAGGCGGCGCGGCATCTCGATCTCGATGCGGTCGTGCACCAGCGTGCCGGACCCGTCGGCCTCCAGCAGGTGCTCGTGCTGCCAGGTGCGCCACGGGCCGCGCACCTGCTGGTCCACGAAGCGCCCGGCCTGCGGGTCGTGCTCGGCGTGACGGAGGATCCAGTGCGGGCGCAGCAGATCCGGGAGCGCGGGCGGCCCCACCCGGGTGCCGACGAGGCGGCCGGCGCGCATCCCGCCCTCGCCCGGGGCGTCCATCGAGGCCAGTCCCGGCGGGGTGAGTCGCACCAGGGCACCGGGACGGCCGTACCAGGCCTGCACCTCGGGCTGCGGGTGCCCCACCCGGTGCGTGGTCTCGATCCTCATCGCGGCTCCTGCCCTCGGGTGCTGTGCACGGCCACGCTACGCATCGGGCGAGTGGGCGGGAAGTGCCGGGCGGTCAGGGACGCGAGCGCTCTCCCGGGCGCAGCGGCGTCCCGCCGGCGAGCGTCGGCACCTCGTCGGTGCTGGCGCCGGATCGAGGTGGGGCGATCCCCCGGTCGGACCCTGCGGGCGCCCGCACCCCAGGCGTCCGCACTCTGGGCGTCCGCGCTCCGGGCGTCCGCCGTCCGGGCATGAGACGACCCCTCGTGCACCTGCCAGAGCTCACCTGCCCTTGCTGCCGTCAGGCCCTGGGGGAGTTCAGCAAGATGACACCGCACGAGGGGTCACCACGAGTGTAACGGGTCTGCGCGGCGGAGCCTGCACGGGGCAGGGGCGAGACAGCCCACATGCGGCGCCGACGGTCGACGCGACGAGCGTCCCCTCTGCGAGCCGCTAGGTCACGAGAACGCAACACGCTCCAGAACAGTCCGAACAGTGAGACGTCGTCGGGTAAGTTCTCCCCACACCCTCGGTGACCCACGTCACCGGACCGCGACGCCGCTGTCGCCGTCGCGTCCCCATTCCCCTCAGGAGGCATTCATGACCTTCGCCGACATGATCGACGCCGTCAACGGCGTCGTCTGGGCGCTCCCGCTGGTCGGGCTGTGCCTGCTCGCCGGCCTCTACTTCTCGATCCGCACGAAGTTCGTCCAGGTCTCCGGCCTGCCGGACATGGTCAAGCAGCTGTTCGGCGGCGAGAAGTCCACCGACGGCACGTCGTCGTTCCAGTCGCTGATGATGTCGCTCGCCAACCGCGTGGGCATGGGCAACATCGGCGGTGTCGCCACCGCCATCGCCTTCGGCGGCCCCGGCGCCGTGTTCTGGATGTGGACGGTCGCCTTCCTCGGTGCCGCCACCTCCTTCATCGAGTCCACCCTCGGCCAGATCTACAAGGAGAAGGATCCGGACACCGGCGAGTACCGCGGCGGCCCGGCCTACTACTTCGAGAAGGCCTACAGCCACAAGGCCAAGGCCCTCTCCCTCGTGTACGGCATCCTGTTCGCCGCCGTCACCGTGATGGCGATGAGCTTCTTCCTCCCCGGCGTGCAGGCCAACGGCATGGCCTCCGCGATCAACCTCGCCTGGGGCTTCCCCACCTGGGGCGTCGCGATCCTGCTGGTGATCGTGCTGGCCTTCATCGTGATCGGCGGCGTGAAGCGCATCGCCGCCTTCGCCGCGTTCGTGGTGCCGCCTATGGCGATCCTGTACATCATCGCGGCGCTGGCCGTGTTCTTCGTGAACTTCGACCAGATCCCCCACGTGTTCGGCCAGATCTTCTCCAGCGCCTTCGGCGCCAACGCGGTGTACGGCGCGATCATCGGCCTCGCCATCAAGTGGGGCGTGCAGCGCGGCATCTACTCCAACGAGGCCGGCCAGGGCACCGGCCCCCACCACGCCGCGGCCGCCGAGGTCTCGCACCCCGTCAAGCAGGGCCTGGTGCAGGCGTTCTCGGTGTACATCGACACCCTGTTCGTGTGCACCGCCACCGCGTTCATCATCATCTCGACGGACATGTACTCGGTGTTCGAGAACGAGACGTTCCCCGGCCCGACCCTCTACACCGGCGCCATCGGCACCGACGTGGAGCCCGGCCCCGGCTTCGTGCAGAACGGCTTCGACACCCTCGCCCCCGGCATCGGCCTGGGCTCCAGCTTCGTGGCGATCGCACTGACGTTCTTCGCCTTCACCACGATCGTGGCCTACTACTACATGGCCGAGGTGAACCTCTCCTACCTCACCCGCAAGATCAAGAACCGCGTGGTGCGCCGCGGCCTGCTGCGACTGCTGCAGGGCCTGCTGCTGGTCTCGGTGGCGTACGGCGCGATCAACACCGCCGGCTCCGCCTGGGGCCTGGGCGACATCGGCGTGGGCTCGATGGCCTGGCTGAACATCGTCGGCATCCTCCTGCTCCAGGTCCCCGCGCTGAAGGCGCTGAAGGACTACCGGGCGCAGAAGAAGGCCGGCAAGGATCCGGAGTTCGATCCACGACCCCTCGGGATCGCGAACGCCGAGTTCTGGGAGCTGCGGGCCGACGGGAAGGTCCGCCAGGGCGAGACCGGGGAGGACCTCGAGAAGAAGGTCTCCGACCGCTGACGCGGACCATCACCCACTGTCGCGCGGAGGAGCGGCCGGTCCTCGGGGCCGGCCGCTCCTCCGTCCACGCGGGGACTCCCAGGAGTGCGGGGCGATTTCCAGGAGTGCGGGGCGAGGCTCCCCGAGGCGATCTTCGCCTGATCCACTGAGCAGCGCCGCGCCTCGCCGCCCTCCCGGCCGTCCTCGCCGCACACAAAAGCGCTCCCTGCGTGACCTCGAGGCCGTATACGGCGTGAGGTCACGCAGGGAGCGCGGAATTGTGCGCGGCGGCGTCGCGTGCGGCGGCGCTGCGCCGGGGCAGGTCAGGCCAGGCGCTGCGCCGGTTCAGGTCAGGACAGGCGGTGCGACGGGGACTGGGTCTTCGTCGGGTCGGTCTCGGGGATCTCGCCGAGGACCTCTTCGATCCGGGCCTTCACGTCGGCGTCGAGGGTGACACCGGCGGCCTTGACGTTCTCGGTGACCTGCTCGGGGCGGGAGGCGCCGATGATGGCGCCGGCGACGTTGTCGTTGCTGAGCACCCAGGCGACGGCGAGCTGCGCCGGGGTGAGCCCCAGCTCCTCCGCGATCGGCAGCAGGCCCTGCACCGCGGTGAGCACCTCGTCGTTCAGGAAGCGCTTGATCATGTCCGCGCCGCCCTTCTCGTCGCGGGCGCGCGAGCCCTCGGGCGCCTCGGCCCCGGGCTTGTACTTGCCGGTGAGGATGCCCTGCGCGACCGGCGACCAGACGATCTGGGAGATCCCCAGCTCGCGCGAGGTCGGCACGACGCGCTCCTCGATGACCCGCCACAGCATGGAGTACTGCGGCTGGTTGGAGACGAGCTGGATGCCGAGCTCGCGGGCGAGCTGGTGGCCGGCGCGCAGCTGGTCCGCGTTCCACTCGGAGACGCCGATGTACAGGGCCTTGCCGGAGTGGACGACGTCGGCGAAGGCCTGCATCGTCTCCTCGAGCGGGGTCGCGTCGTCGTAGCGGTGCGCCTGGTAGAGGTCGACGTAGTCGGTGCCCAGGCGGCGCAGCGAGCCGTCGATCGACTCGCGGATGTGCTTGCGGGAGAGGCCGGTGTCGTTGTGCCCCTTGGGGCCGGTCGGGAAGTACACCTTGGTGAAGATCTCGAGCGACTCGCGGCGCTCGCCCTTCAGGGCCTCGCCGAGCACGACCTCCGCGGCAGTGTTGGCGTAGGTGTCGGCGGTGTCGAAGGTGGAGATGCCCGCGTCGAGCGCGGCGCGGACGCAGGCGCGGGCGCGGTCGTCCTCGACCTGGGAGGCGTGGGTGAGCCAGTTGCCGTAGATGATCTCGCTGATCTTGAGGCCGGAGCGGCCGAGGTGGCGATGTTCCATGCGCTCCACCCTATGTCCGCCGGCACGGGTCTATCCTGGTGGCCCGCGTCACATCGGTCGCCGCCGGCCGTGCCACCCGCCGTCCGGGTGCCCGTGACGCTGAGGCCGACGATCGCCGCCGCGCACCCGGCCGGCCGCGCCGTCGGCCGCGCTGGAAGGAGAGCCCGATGACCGACACCTCCACCACCCCCGCCCCGCAGCCCGGGCAGCCGCCGGCGCCCCCGCTGCCGGAGCCGACCGAGGCCGACGACGTCCTGGAGATGGAGCCGACGGTCGAGGGCGAGGACTTCTCCCGCGTCGCCTTCACCGGCGCGGCGGTCGCGCAGATCCAGCGGCTCATCGACCGCAACGGCCCGCTGATGTTCCACCAGTCCGGCGGCTGCTGCGACGGCTCCTCCCCCATGTGCTACCCGGAGGGCGACTTCATCACGGGCGACGCCGATGTGCGGATGGGCCACGTCGAGGTGCCCCTCCCCGACGGCACCACCAGCCCGCTGGACTTCTGGATGAGCCGCGAGCAGTTCGCCTACTGGCGACACACGCACCTGACGATCGACCTGGTCGACGGGCGCGGCGGCGGCTTCAGCCTCGAGACGCCCGACCGGAAGCGGTTCCTCACCCGCTCGCGGATGCTCGAGGACCGGGTGTCGGTCGAGATCCCGGGAACCGGTCCGCGATGACCCGCCGCCCGCTCGAGGACCGCTCGGTCGGCCTCCCTGATGCCGAGCATGCACCGAACGGCTCGCTCGCGTCTGCGCCGTCCGGCGACAGCCTGCCGCCGCCCAGCGAGCCGCCCATGACCCCGCCCGGGAAGCCGCCCACGGCCCCGCCGACCGCGCCTCCCACCGAGCCGCCGGGAGCGCCGCCCTCGGACCCGCCGAACCCGATGCCCGGGCGCCCGCCCGAGCCGTCGCCGGAGCCGCCGCCGGAGCCGCTCCCCCAACCCGACCAGCCCCCACCGCCGGAGCCCCCGCCCGGGGCGCCGCCCACGACGCCGTACTGAGCCGCCGGGTCGCACTCTCGGCCGCTCGGGACGGGGCGGGGCTCATCGTGGAGAGTCGGCCCGGCGCCGGCCCCCGTCGACGGTCTCCGCGCGACGCACGGAGAGCTCGCGCTGGGCGAGCAGGCGCAGCGTGAGCAGCACCGGCTCGAGCATCACGGTGCCGACGACCACGCGGCGCACGGCCTCGTCGGGGTCCTCGGGGACGGTGTCGACGTCCAGGCGTGCGACCTGCACGAGCGCCTCGGCGTAGCCGTCCATCAGCTCGTCGTCGAGCTGGATCCCCGCCGCCTCGCAGGCCGCCCAGACCCGTTCGAGCCGGCCGACCAGGAGGTCGTCCTCATAGGTGTGCCAGCCGCGTCGGGAGAGCCACGCGCGGGCCGGCGAGGCCGCGTCAGGCTCGTCGGCCCCATCGTCCCCGACGGCCCCCATCCGCCCCGTCGCCACGGACGGCGCCGGCTCGTCGGCGAGCAGCGCGTGCTGCGCGGTGGCGAGCAGGTCGAGGCGGGCGGGCCCGGGCGCGTCGAGCACCTCGACGATGCGGCGCACCGCCGCGATGTCCAGACCCCCGGCATCGGTCAGGGCGCGCACGAGGCGGATCCGCTCGACGTGCGACTCGTCGTACTCGGCGGTGGTGCGGGAGGTCTGCCGCCCCGGCGCGAGCAGGCCTTCGCGCAGGTAGTACTTGACCGTGCCGATCGGTACCTCGGTGCGGGCGGAGAGGGCGGAGATCCTCATCGGGCTCCTTCCGGGAGTGCGACGGCGGGCGGGACATCGGACCGAGAGCACGCCGACGGGATGACCTCGATTCTCGCGCAGATCCGTCGCTGCGCGAGACGGCGGGGTCGGGCGGGCAGCGCCGGGCGGACGGGACGCACCGGGCCGAACGCGGCGAGGACCGACGGGTCGGGCCGGACGGAGAAGGACAGCGGCCCGGAACCCCCTTGACGGGGAGGCGACCCGAGCACACTCTTAGAAAGTAGCACTTTCTAATCGAGACGAGGACCCCATGGACCACCCCGCCGCACCCGCTGACCGTCCGGCCGCCTCCACCGACCGTCGGCCCCCGAACCTGACCCATGCCGAGGTCGACGACCTGGTCGTCTTCCACATCGGCATGACCATCCGCGCCCCGTGGCGGCCGGACCTGTGGGGCCCCGTCGCCGCCGCGATGCCGCGCATGCTCGCCGAGCTGCACCGCAACCGCGCCGCGGCCGCGCGCGGCGAGGCCGAGGACCTCGGCTTCCTCGGCGCGGACACCCTGATCGGCGCGAAGGGCCCCTGGGTGGTGCAGTACTGGCGCAGCACCGAGCACCTCTACGCCTACGCGAGGATGTCGAGCGCCGAGCACCTGCCGGTCTGGAAGGCGTTCAACAAGGCGGCCCGGAAGCATCCCGGCGCGGTCGGGATCTGGCACGAGACCTATGCCGTGCCCGCGGACGGGATCGAGACCTTCTACGGCAACGGGGCGACGGTCGGGCTCGCGAAGGCGGTCGGCTCCGCTCCCCTGGCCTCCCGGGGACGCACCGCCGCCCAGCGGCTCGGCACCCGCTGAGGCTTCGCACCCGCCGAGGTCCCGCGCCTCGACCGGGCCGGTCCTCGACGTCGCCCCGCCGAGTGGCCGCCCGGGAAAATCATGGGCGTCCGAGACCGGGGTGAGCCTCACCGAGCACGCGCGCCGGCACTGAGCGAGCGAGGATCTCGCCCTCGGCGCGGCTCAGTGGCCGAGGACGCTCCGCGCTGCGAACTGGCTCGCCCCGGGCAGCGTGACCGCCCGGCGGGCGATCTGCTGGATCCGCAGCTGGACACGATTCGCGGGGGCGAAGAAGGAGGCGCTGCGACGGCCCGCGAGCTGCACCTGCTCGGCCGTCGGCCGCCAGCGCCGTTCGTACTCGACCAGCCCCACCTCGACGTGCGGCCCGGCCGCACGGAGGCTCCGGGCCAGCGCCTCGGCCCCCGCGATCGCGAGCGAGGTGCCCTGCCCGGCCAGGAGCGAGGGGGCGTGGGCGGCGTCCCCGGCGAGGGCCACGCGCCCGCGGCTCCAGCGGGGCGCGATCGCCTGGGCGGCGAGGTCGTCGTAGAAGGACTCCGGGGCGTTCTCGAGGGCCCGGTCGACCTGCGGGTGGAGGCCGGCGAAGTCACGCTGGAGCCGATCCCGATCAGGGACGGGCCGCTCGGTGCTCGCAGCATCGGTGCGCTCGGCGAACATCGCGCCCACCCGGCCCTCGCCGGCCGCGTACGCCCAGCCCACCCGGCCGACGGTGTCGGTCATGAGCATCCGCTCCCCCAGCTCGCCTGCGAGCTCCGGATCCGAGTAGAGGTAGCTCGCCACCCGATAGCCTATCGGCACGATCTCCCCGTGACCGGGCGCGATCCTCTCCCGCACCGGGGAGCGCACGCCGTCGCAGGCCACGACGAGGTCGGAGGCGAGCGTGGTGCCGTCGGCGAGCTCGACCAGGGCGCCGCGCGGGGAGCCCCCGCCCTGCAGGCCGATGTCGCGCACCGCGACGACACGGGCCGTGTAGCGCAGGTCGACGGAGCGCGGCAGCACGGCGAGGAGCCCGAGCTCGACCTCCGGTCGCAGGATGGAGAAGTAGCGTCCGCCGAGGGCCGCGGCGAGGGGTCCGACGTCGATCCGGCCGGACTCGGCCCCGTCGGGCGTCCCGTAGCGCACGCCCTCGTAGACGTGGCCGCGGGCGCGGAGCTCGTCGATGATCCCCATCCGCTCGGCGGCGACGAAGCCGGCGCCGAAGAAGTCGATCATGTAGCCGCCGCCGCGGGGGCCCGGGGAGGCCTCGAGCACGGTGACGTCGTGGTCGGGGGCGAGCTGGTGGGCGAGGGCGAGGCCGGCGATTCCGCCTCCGATGACGGTGACGTCCATGCCCTCGACGCTACCTGCGACCGACGGAGCTGCCCAGGGGGATTCCCGGAGGCTCTCGAGCCGCGAGGCGAGCGGGACGGGACGCGGCGGGATGCGGCGGAGCGGACCGGGACGCGGCGGGTCGGAGCGGGACGCGGCGGGATGGCAGAAGGTTTTGTGCCCGTGAGGACTCATGCGGGGGCCCACATGAGGCCTCACGGGCACAAAAGGTGCGGCCCGCCCGGCCTGGCCCGGTCGAGGCGGGCCGAGGTAGGGCGAGGCGGCGTGGCATGGCACGGCCGGCCGATCTGCCGACTCCGCCCCCTGCGCGCGCTACTCGCGCTCGGGCTCGGTCGCGGCGACGGCCGGGACGGGGCCGGTGGTGGTGTCCACGGAGCTGGTGGCCCCGTCGAGGATCAGCAGCGCGGGGTCCGCGAGGAAGGCGCGGGCGATCGTGATCCGCTGACGCTCGCCGGCGGAGACGTTCGCGCCCTCGTCCTCGATGACGGTGTCGCAGCCGTCGGGGAGGGTGTGCACGAAGCGGTCCACGAAGCTGGGACGGATCGCGCCATACTGGAGGCTCCCCGCGCGGAAGGACAGCCATGACCACGAGGACCCTGCTGGTGGGCTGCGGGCGCCTGGGCCTGCGGGTGGGCGAGCTGCTGCTCGCTGATCAGGACGAGAGAGGTCGTCACGAGGTGCTCGGGCTGCGCCGCGACCCGAGCTCCCTGCCGCCGGGGTTCGTGCCCGTCGCGGCCGATCTCTCCGCCGCGCTCCCCACCCCGCTGCCGCGGGTCGATGCCATGGTCATCACCCTCACCCCGTCGGCCGCCCCGAGCTATCGCGAGCCTCTCGCGCATCTCGCGGCCGCGCTTCCCGAGGTCCCACGGCGCACGGTGTTCGTCTCCTCCACCCGGGTCCTCGAGGGGTACGACGCTTCGCGTCCGCTCACCGAGGCGGATCCCGCGCGACCGCGCTCCGACCGCGCCCGCGTGCTGGTCGAGGGCGAGGAGGCGGCGCGCGAGCTGTTCGGCGCGGTGATCCTGCGCCCGGCGGGGATCTACGGCCCTGGTCGGGACCGTCTGATCCGTACCGTCCTCGAGGGGCGCCCGGTCGAGCACGGTCGTCGGACGAACCGGATCCACGAGGTCGATCTCGCCCGTGCGATCCTCGCGCTGCTGTCCTCGCCCGCACCGCCGGCGCTGCTCCATGCGACGGACGGCGCACCCGCCCTGCTCGGCGAGGTCGTCACGCATCTCGCGCAGCGTCTCGGCGTGCCCGCGCCGCCGCGCACGTCACCGGATCCCGGAGCGGGCACCGTGCTGGAGGCGACCGCGCTGCACGAGCTGCTGGGCGAGCTCGAGTTCCCGGACTTCCGGGCGGGGTACGACGCGATGCTCTGAACGCGGGGCGCTCAGCCGGTCACCAGGTGCGCGACGACCGGCAGCGTCACCGTCATCGCGAGCGCGTTCAGCACCATCGCGGCGCTCGACCAGCCGCCGGAGACCGTCGACTCCCCCAGCACCCGCGAGGTGCCGATCCCGTGAGAGGTCAGGCCGATCGCGAAGCCGCGCGCCCGCTCGTCGCGGACACGCACCAGGCTCAGCAGCGCCGGCCCCACCACCGCGCCGAGCGTGCCGGAGACCAGGGTCAGCACCACCGCGAGCGGCACCGACGCCCCGAGGCTCTCCGCGATCGTGAGGCCGACGGGCGAGGTGACCGAGCGTGGCAGCGCGGCGCGCAGCGTCGCCTCGTCGGCTCCGAGCGCGACCATCGCGGCGACGGTCACCGAGATGCTCACGATCCCCGCGACCACGAGGGTTGCGAGCACGGCCGGCGCCGAGGCGAGCAGCGCGCGGCCGTTGCGCAGCAGCGGCAGCGCGAGGGCGACGGTCGCGGGGCCCAGCAGGAGCGTCAGCAGCGCGACCTGCTCGAGATAGAGGGCGTAGGGCATCCCGGTCAGCTGCAGCACGGTCGCGATCACCACCACGCTGACCAGCACCGGGGAGAGCAGGCCGGGTCGGCCCAGCCGGTGGTACAGCCCGTAGGACAGCAGGTACACGGCGAGGGTCAGGGTGAGGCCGAAGACCGGCAGCTCGTACAGCGCGCTCATGCGCGGGCACCTCCTGCGGCCGCCGACGGTCCGGACCCGTGTCCCGGCGACCTGCCGGGGCCGTCCGTCCCGTCGGCCGGAGGCGGGGCGTCGGGACCGCCCGCCTCGCCCCGTCGGCGGTCCTGGCGGCGCAGCAGCGTCTGGAGCATCAGCCCGGAGATCACCAGCGCGAGCACGAAGGAGCCGCCCACGGCGAGAGCGAGCGGGAGCGCGTTCGCGGCAAGGGTGTCCAGCTCGAGCAGGATCCCCACGCCGGGCGGGACGAACAGCAGCTGCAGGTGGGCCAGCAGCGGGGTCGCCGCGGGCTCGGCGGCGCGGAGCACGCCGCGGGTGGGCCGGAGGATCCCCAGCAGCGCCAGCAGCACGATCCCGAGCACCACCCCGGGCACGGGCAGGTCGAGCAGCGCCGTCGCGGCCAGTCCCGCCATCTGCGCGAGGAGCAGGACCACGAGGCCGAGCAGCACGGGGGGCAGGAGGGCGGCGCGTGACATCCCGGCAAGGGTAGCCCGCACCGGGGCGCCTGCCCCGTTGTGGTCCGTGCCGCACGAGCGGTGGATCACGCACGTCTTGCCGCGCGCGGGCAGACTGTCACACCGTGGAGGGCTCATTTCGGCGCATCGGTCGCGTCTCGCGGGGACGGTGCGCGATCGAGACCGCCCGCTGAGGCTCGCCCGGTCGCTCCCCTCGATCCCTCGGAGGTGACCGGGTTGCCCAGCCCGCTCGACAGCACCCTCAGCCGACGCGCCGCGCTCCGCGGCTTCGGCGCCCTCGGCCTCACCGCGGCCGGACTGCTCGCCTCCACGCAGGCCCATGCCTCCGGCGACCTCGTGGTCGTCGACCAGATCGGCACCGGACCGTGGGACACGGAGAACTGCGGCCCCACCTCGACGGTCATCGCCTTGGTCGCCGCGGGCCGGAAGGTCCCTCATTACGTCTCGGGCGAGAAGGGCACGACGGTGGGCGGCAACCGCAGGGCGGTCATCGAGATGCGGGCCCGCTGCGGCCTGTCCCCGTGGGGCGAGCCGGAGAAGAAGTCCGTCGACTACACGGGCGCCTATCTCGGCGACCTCGAGAACGGCCTGCGGGATGCGGGCGCCCGCGCCACCCGCACCCGGTTCGAGGAGGGGCTGGAGGCCGCCGCGCGCGGCAAGGTAGTGATCCTGCACGTCCACCACGGCCGGCTGCTCGGCGAGGAGGGGGCAGACTACGGCCACTTCGTCGTCGCCCAGGGCGAGGACGAGAACGGGAACCTGCGCGTCTCCGATCCGGGCCGCGCCCAGGAGATCGGCATCGCCGCCTATTCCCCCGACCGGCTGCGCCACGCACGCCAGGGCCTCGCCACGGTCGTCAGCTGACCTCCCCGGCCGGCTCGGCTTCACGGACGACGGGATCGTCGACGCCTACGGCCGCACGCACCGGCGCTTCGTCCGGGAGCGGTGAGGCAGGGCCGGTCAGCCCGCCGGCGTGGTGACGGGCTCGTGCGTCCATCCGCTGCCCGCGCGCCGGTAGCCGACGCGCACGTGCTTGCGGTCCAGCCGCGACTGGGTGAACTCGTACCAGGCCGGCTGCAGCGCGTAGACCTGCCAGTCCGGGTTCGGGGAGCCGTCGTTGGAGGGGCGCGAGGCCCAGTCGGCCTGCGAGGCGGCCTCGTCCAGCGCCACGACCTCGCCGCCCACCTGCACCTGCCTGCCGCTCTCAGGCCAGAAGAAGGTCATCGCGGCGCGGGGGTCGTCGGCGAGCTGCTCGCCCTTGCGGGAGGTGCGGTGGGTGGAGACGTGCAGGCCGCGGGCGTCGAGGTCCTTGAGGATGAGGGTGCGGCCGACGGGCGCGCCGCCGTCGAGGGTCTGGAAGGTCATGGCGTGCGGCTGGCGGGCGCCGCTCGCGATCGCGTCCTCGAGCCAGCCGAGGAAGAGCTCGGCCGGGTCCTCGGGGACGGAGTCCGGGGCGAGGCCGGGCATGTCCGCAGGGAAGGACGGCAGGGCGCGGAGGCGGTCGGCGAGTTCGCTCATGCCGGCCATCCTGCCGCTCCCCGGACTGACGGTTCAAGCCTGCACCGACCGGTCGCGCGGAGCGTCGGCTGCGCAGTGTCGCCCCGACCCTGGTTTTGCTAGCCGCAGGACCGATGCGACGCGCCACATAGGTCCTGGGGGCAGCAAAAGCTGTCGGGCCGACGGGCCCACGGCCGGCAGAGCCTGTAGATCAGCCGAGGAAGATCCCGTTGCCCGGGCCGAGCGGGAGGTCCGCGAAGAAGAAGACCGCCAGGATCACGGTCCACACGATCCAGAACGGGACCACGAAGGGCAGCATCCGCGCCATCAGCGAGCCGAGGCCCGCGCCGGGCTCGTACTTCCGCAGCATGCCCAGCAGCACGATCATGTACGGGTTCATCGGCGTGATGACCTGGGTGGCGGAGTCGCCCACGCGGAACGCGGCCTGGGTGAAGGCGGGCTCGTAGCCGATCAGCGCGAACATCGGCACGAACACGGCGGCCATGATCGCCCACATGCCGGAGCCGGAGATGATGAACAGGTTCAGGCAGCTGGCCAGCAGCATGAAGCCGAGCACGGCCGGGAAGCCGGTCAGGCCGATGCCCTCGAGGGCGGCGGCGCCGGTCACGGCGATCCAGGTGCCGATCCCGGACCAGTTGAACAAGGCGATGAAGTTGCCCAGGATGAAGGCGAGCACCACGAAGGGCAGCATCTCCTTGAGCGACTCGGTCATCATCGCGACCGCGTCCTTGGTGCTGCGCAGGGTGCCGACCACGATGCCGTAGGTCAGGCCCAGCACGATGAAGTAGGCGACGACCAGGAACACGATGGAGTCCAGCAGCGGGGACTTCGGCAGGAAGCCGCCGTCCTCGTTCCGCCACGGCGAGGCGGGGGCCAGCGTCGCCGCCAGCACGATCGCGGTGAGCACCACCGCGGCGATCACGGCGGCGATCAGGCCCTTGTTCTCCGCCGGGGTGAGCTCGGCACGCATCTGATCGGCGCTCTCGCCGCTGGTGGCGACCTCGCCCTCCTCGGTGATCTCGTCGCGGCCGATGCCCTGGCGGTTCAGGCGCGGCTCCAGGATCCGGTCGATGATGAAGCCGGCGACGAAGCCGAGCACCAGCGACGAGGCGATGTTGAAGAACCAGTTCGAGACCGGGTTCACGGCGGTGAACTCGAAGTCCGGCAGCGCGTCCATCACGGAGGTGGTGATCCCCGCGAACAGGGCGTCCAGCGAGGTGGGGAAGATGTTGGTGGAGTAGCCGGCGCCGGCGGCGGCGAAGCCGCCCAGCAGGCCCGCGACGGGGTGTCGCCCGGCGGCCTTGAACACCAGCGCGGCCAGCGGCGGGACCACCACGAAGGCGGAGTCGGCCATGATCGAGGAGACCACGCCCACGAAGCCCACCACGTAGGGGAGCATCCACGACGGCGAGGAGCCGAACAGCTTGCGGATCGCGGCGGCGAGCAGCCCGGAGTGCTGGGAGATGCCGATCGCGAGCAGGATCGGCAGCACCGTCACCAGCGGCGGGAAGCCGATGTAGTTCTCGCCGAGGGTGGTGGTCAGCCAGGTCAGACCCTCACCGGTGAACAGGCCCTTGATGACGGTAGCCTCGTCCGAGCCGGGCACCGTCACCTCCACGTCCGCCCAGGCCATGGCCGTGGAGACCACGCCGGTGACGGCGAACAGGATGAGGAACAGCATGAAGGGCTCGGGCAGCTTGTTGCCCGCCCTCTCGACGCCGTTGAGGATCTTGTCGGTCAGTCCGGTCTTGGCCGGGGGCGCGGGGGTGGCGCTCATGAGGACTCCCAGGTGGTGCGGTTCGAGGTCGGGGCCGGAGGAGGGGGTGCGCGACGGGACGGTCCGGGACGGGGGCGGAGGTCGGGCGAGTGGCGCCCGCGGCCGGCTCGTCCCTCGGCCGCCGACGGCGGTCGGGGAACGGTGTCAGTCGAAGAAGGAGGGCACGTCGATCGCACCCCCGGCCTGCGCGAACTCCTCGGCGACGGCGGCGGCGAGCACCGGGTCGTGGAGGACGTCGAGCAGGGTCGCGGCGAGGCCGTAGGCCCCGTCGGTCGCTGCCGCGCGGGCGGCGGCCGAGGTGGACTCGGCCGCGAACTCGCGGGTGTGCAGGGCGACGTCGGCCGGGGCGATGCGGATCAGCGGATGCATGCCGGGCAGGCGGTAGCTGACGTTGCCGAAGTCGGTGGAGGCGGCGAGGGTCGTGGAGACCACGCCCAGCGGCAGCGGGTCGCGGCCGCGGCGGCGCTGCGCCTCGACCCAGCGGCCGGTCAGCGCGTCGTTGGTGCGCACCGGCAGGGAGGGCGGGTGGTGGTCCCAGGTGACGGTCACGCCGACGCCGGCCATCAGGGCCGCGCCATGGGCGACGTCCTCGACCCGGCGGGAGAGGTCCTTGAGGGTCTCGGGGCGCTGGGAGCGCACGTACAGGTCGAGCTTCGCGTGGTCGGGGACGACGCTGGCCCGCTCGCCGCCCTCGCGGATCACGGCGTGGATGCGGTCGCTGGGCGGGGTCTGCTGGCGCATCAGGCCGATGCCCTGGTACATCAGGCTCGCCGCGTCCAGGGCGTTGCGTCCCATGAACGGCTGCGCGGAAGCGTGGGCGGTGTGGCCGTGGAACTCGACGGTGAGGGTGCGCCGGCCCAGCCACACCTGGTCGGCCAGGTCGTAGCCGGGATAGCCGTGCGCCATGACCGCGGCGTCGAGCCCGTCGAAGGCGCCCTCGCGGGCCATGTACTCCTTGCCGGTGTGGCCCTCCTCGGCGGGCGTGCCGAGGTAGACGACGGTCCCGGGCACGGCCGAGGGGTCCCTCTTCGCAAGCTCCGCGAGGCCCAGGAAGGCACCCAGTCCCATCACGGCGATGACGTTGTGGCCGCAGCCGTGGCCGACGCCGGGCAGGGCGTCGTACTCGGAGAGCACCGCGACGGTCGGCGCGTCGGCCGATCCGGCGCCCTCGCCGCGGATCTCGGCGCGGATCGCGGTGGCCAGGCCGTGGGCGCCGAGCTGCGCCTCGATGCCGTGGCCCTCGAGGATCCTCACGATCGCGGCGGCGGAGCGGTGCTCCTCGAAGGCGACCTCGGGATGCTCGGCGAGGTCGATCATCAGGTCGATGAGCTCGGGGCCGGCCTCGTCGACCTCCTCCTCGAGCCGGGAGCGCAGCGCCTCCGGGGCGCCGGTGTGGTCGGAGCCGGGGTGGGACTGCGTGCGCAGCGCCGCCTCCCGCTCCTCGTCGAGCTGGTGCATGTAGGCGGTGGACGGCTCGGTCGGGGTGGCCCCGAGCCGCACGGGGGACGGTTCAGACATGGGCCCGAGCGTAACGGTCGGGGCCCGTCTCCTCGTGCGCGCATGCCTCCGGTTGCGGGGTCGTGACATGCAGGGTGGGTGGGTCTCGTCGCACCGGGTCAGGCGCGCTCCCCCATCGCCGACGGTTCAGGCGTAGCGTTTCGATCCCGCCCCGCGTCGCCCTCGTGAGAAGAGGCCCTTGACATGTCACAGCTCAGCGAACTGCTCTCCCCGTCCGCGATCCTCCTGGACGCCGATGCCGCCGACTGGCGCGAGGCGATACGTCGCTCCGGCGAGCTGCTGGTCTCCACCGGCGCCACCGACCCCGCCTACACCGAGGCGATGATCCGCACCGTCGAGGAGCACGGCCCCTACATCGTCATCGCGCCGGGATTCGCGCTCGCCCATTCCCGGCCCGACGAGTCGGTGCATCGCACGGGGATGTCGTTCGTGCGCCTGGCGGAGCCGATCGCCTTCGGCAACGCGGCCAACGACCCCGTCACGCTGGTCATGGCGCTGGCTGCAGCGGACAGCTCCGCGCACCGCGAGGCGCTCGCGGCCCTCGCCGGGGTGCTCGCCGACCCGGCCCGTCGTTCCCTGCTCGACGCGGCGCGGACGCGAGAGGACGTGCTCGCAGCTCTCGGGGCCGACGGCACTGGTCCGGGCGAGAGGTCGGCAGAGGACTCGCGGTCCGGCGCCGAGGCTGGGACCGACACCGGCTCCGGCACGGGCGCCATGGTCGTTGCCGACGCCGTCCCCTCGAAGAAGCTCCTGCTCACGGTGTGCGGGAATGGGCTGGGCACCAGCCTGTTCCTGAAGAACACGGCCGAGCAGGTCCTGGAGCGCTGGGGCTGGTCCTCGCATCTGGACGTCCAGGCCACCGACACGATCTCTGCGAAGGGCCGCGCCAAGGACTCCGACGCGATCCTCACCTCCGGGGCGATCGCGGACACCCTCGGCGAGGTCGGCGTGCGCGTCGAGGTGATCGAGAACTTCACCTCGCAGGCGGAGATCGACGCGGCCCTGCGCCGTATCTACGCCGTCTGACGCGTCCGCCCTCTCCGACCTGTCGGCCGCCCCTCCCCCGTCCCCCAATTCTCCGGAGAAGAACCATGAACGTGCTCGTCACGATCGCCGAGTTCCTCGTCAACGAGGTGCTCTCCGTCCCCGCCTATCTCATCGGCATCATCACCGCGATCGGCCTGGTCGCGCTGCGCAAGCCCGTCGGCCAGGTCGCGGGCGGCGCCCTGAAGGCCGTGCTCGGCTTCCTGCTCATCGGCGCGGGCGCCACGCTCGTCACCGCCTCCCTCACCCCGCTGGGAGTGATGATCCAGGGCGCGCTCGGTGCCCAGGGCGTGGTCCCCACCAACGAGGCGATCGCGGGCATCGCGCAGGAGGAGTTCGGCGCCCAGGTCGCGTGGCTGATGATCCTCGGCTTCGTGGTCGCGATCCTGCTCGCCCGCTTCACGCCGCTGCGCTACGTCTTCCTCACCGGCCACCACCTGCTGTTCATGGCCACCCTGATCACGATCGTGATGGCCTCGGCCGGGATGCCGACCGTGGTCGTGGTGGTGCTCGGTGCGGCGCTGCTGGGCATCCTCATGGTGGCCCTGCCCGCTCTCGCCCAGCCCTGGACCCGGCGGATCACCGGGGACGACTCGATCGCGATCGGTCACTTCGGCACGGCGGGCTACATCGCCGCCGGCGCCGTCGGCCGACTCGTCGACCCCACGGGGCGCAGCCGCTCCACCGAGGACCTCAAGGTCCCCGAGTCGCTCCGCTTCCTGCGCGACTCCATGGTGGCCACCGCCCTGACGATGGTGCTGATGTATCTCGTGGTCGCCGTCGCGTATCTCGCGCGGGCCGGACAGGAGACCGCCTTCGGCGCCTTCGAGGGCGGGGCGACGGGGGTGGGCAACTACCTCATGCAGTCGGTGACCCAGGGTCTGCAGTTCGGCATCGCGGTCGCCGTGATCCTCTTCGGCGTGCGCACGATCCTCGGCGAGCTCGTCCCCGCCTTCCAGGGCATCGCGGCGAAGGTCGTCCCCGGCGCGATCCCGGCCCTCGACGCCCCGATCGTGTTCCCCTACGCGCAGAACGCGGTGCTGATCGGGTTCCTGTCGAGCTTCGCGGGCGGTCTCGTGGGCCTGCTGGTGCTCGGCGTGTGGCTCGGCCCGGTGCTCGGCCTCGCGCTGATCCTGCCGGGCCTGGTCCCGCACTTCTTCACCGGCGGCGCGGCGGGCGTGTACGGCAACGCCACCGGCGGACGGCGCGGAGCGGTCGCGGGCGGTCTCGTCAACGGCCTGCTGGTCACCTTCCTGCCGGCGCTGCTGCTGAAGGTGCTGGGCACCTTCGGCTCCGCGAACACCACCTTCGGCGACACCGACTTCGGCTGGTTCGGCATCCTCATCGGCTACTCGGCGCGCACCGGGGTGCTGCCCGGCATCGTCCTGCTGATCGTGCTGGGCGCCGTGCTCCTGGGAGCCGCGATCCTCATGCAGCGTCGTGCAGTGGACACGGGCTGGGATCCCTCGCCCGCGCGCGCCCCCGTCGGAGCCGGGGCACAGGCCGGGGCCGACGAGCCCTCCCGCCCCGCGACGACCCATCCGCGCGTCGCACCGCCCGTCGGCGCCCCGACGCCTCCGCCGCCGCCCGGCGAGTGATCACCGCGGGTGCGTCGGCGCAGCAGCTCCGACGCACCGGCAGGTCCGCTCGCCCGGGCGCCGCCGGGCGGACGGAGCCGATCTGCCGCGCCCGTCCCGCGCGCGTCCATCCCTCGGGACGGTACGATCCCCCCACGGTGCCCCGCGGCGATCCCGCACCGCGCCGTGCGTCGGACCGCCCATCCCTGCGGTCCAGGGCCGTCTCCCGCGGCCGCCGTGCCGTCGTCCCCTCCGGCGGCGCGTCTTCCCCGGGTCGCCGACGTCGTCGACCTCTCTCCCCCGCGCCGTGACCGGCGCAGCTCACCCGGAGGCTCATCGTGAGTGCACCAACCCCGTCCGCCGGCGCCGCCACCCGGAGCGCCGATCGCGGTGCGTTCCGCGGCCGCACCGCCTTCATCTTCGCGGCGATCGGCTCCGCCGTCGGCCTCGGCAACATCTGGCGCTTCCCTGCGGTCGCCTACGAGAACGGCGGCGGCGCGTTCATCCTGCCGTATCTCGTCGCGCTGCTGACCGCGGGCATCCCGCTGCTCTTCCTCGACTACGCGATCGGGCACCGCTGGCGCGGCTCCGCCCCCGCGGCGTGGCGCCGCTTCCGCCGCTGGACCGAGTTCATCGGCTGGTGGCAGGTGCTGATCGCCCTGATCATCGCGCTGTACTACGCGCTGATCCTGGCGTGGGCGACGAACTACACCATCTTCTCCCTCGACCAGCGCTGGGACTCGCACCCCGAGGGGGCGGCGGGCTTCTTCGGCGAGTACACCCAGGCTCTCGGCGGGGCCGACGTGGCGATCTCCTTCGACTACGTCCCTGCGGTGCTGATCTCCATGCTGGTGGTGTGGGTCGCGGTGATCGTGGTGATGGCGCTCGGCGTGCAGAAGGGCATCTCCGCCAGCGCGGTCGTGTTCATCCCGCTGCTGATCGTCATGTTCATCATCCTGGTGGTGCGCTCGGTGTTCCTGCCCGGAGCGGTCGACGGCCTGGACGCCTTCTTCCGCCCGAACTGGGCCGCGCTCGCCGATCCGGGCGTGTGGATCGCCGCCTACGGGCAGATCTTCTTCTCGCTGTCGGTGGCGTTCGGCATCATGCTCACCTACTCCTCCTACCTGAAGAAGAAGACCGACCTCACCGGCTCCGGCCTGGTGGTCGGGTTCGCGAACTCGAGCTTCGAGATCCTCTGCGGCATCGGCGTGTTCTCGGCGCTGGGCTTCATGGCGCAGGCCCAGGGCGTCGCGGTCGACGAGGTGGTCGTCGCCGGTGTGGGCCTGGCGTTCATCGCCTTCCCGACGATCATCTCCGAGGCCCCGGCCGGCGCGCTGATCGGCGTGCTGTTCTTCGGCTCGCTGGTGCTGGCGGGCTTCACCTCGCTGATCTCGATCGTGGAGGTCGTGATCGCCGCGGTCCAGGACAAGTTCGGCCTCGCCCGCGTCTCCTCGACCCTGCTGGTGTGCGTGCCGATCGCGGTGGTCTCCACGATCCTGTTCTCGACCACGATGGGGCTGCCGCTGCTGGACGTGATGGACAAGTGGGTCAACGAGTACGGCATCGTCGCGGCGGCGCTGGTCTCCTCGCTGATCGTCGCCTTCGTGGTCCGCGGCATGCCCGCCCTGCGCGACCACCTGAACTTCCGCGGTTCCTTCCACATCGGCCGCTGGTGGTACGCGTGCGTGGCGATCATCGCGCCGCTCGTGCTCGGCGTCTCGCTGATCATCAGCACGATCAGCCTGCTCTCGGCCGACGGCACCTATGAGGGCTATCCGGGCTGGTTCGTGCTGACCTTCGGCTGGCTGATGGCGATCGGCCTGGTCGTGGTCGCGGTGATCCTCTCGCTGATTCCGTGGCCGGCCGGATCGAACCTGTACAAGGACGACTCCGACGGCGACCCGATCGCCCCCGAGGTCGTCTCCGGCAAGGGCCTGGTGACCACGCCCGAGGCGACCACGCCTCACGAGCTGCGCTCCGCCGGGCTCTGAGGTGCGAGGTGCCGGGCGGCGATCCGCCCGGCACCTCGTCCCCGGCGAGCTGCACTCGACTCCTCCCCACCCGACCGCCCGACCCGTCTTCCGCCGGCACCGCGCCGGCCCGCACGACTCACCGCCGGTCCCGCACCGGCCCGTTCCCCAGGAGGGATCATGTCCGTCCCCGCCATCGTCATGATGATCGTCGCGATCGTCACCGTCTGGGGCGGCCTCGTCGCCGCCGTCGTCAACCTCCGCAGCCACCCCGAGGCGCCCGAGGAGGACTGAGCCTCACCCCCGGGATCCGTGCCCCGCGCCTCGGATCCCGTCGCGGCCCACGAGCATCCCGTCTGAGCTGTCGCAATGGTGACCCCATAGCGACAGCTCGGACGGGATGCCTCTGGGTAGCCCCGGTCCTACGAGGCCACGGCGACCGGGGCCGGGTACGGGCTCAGACGAGGCCGGAGATCCTCGCGCCGAGCGGGAAGGCGGCGACGACGAGCGCCGCGCTCACCAGCAGCACCACGAGGTCCAGCACCGAGATGCGCAGGTAGGCGAGCCGCAGCGAGCGTCCGGCAGGGTTCGAGGCACCGTAGGTGAAGCCGCGCGTCTCGAGCGCCTCGACCGTCGTGCGCACGTTCTTGGCGGTGTTGAGCATGATCGGGTAGAACGCGGTGACGGCGAGGACGCACCACTGCCACACCACCCGCCAGCCCAGCAGGCCCGGCCTGTCCACCGGAGCGTGGCGCAGGCGCTGTCCCTCGAACACGGTCACGTACTCGTCCACAAGGATCGGCAGCATCCGGTAGCCGTAGCTGACGCCGAAGGCGAGCAGCTCGGGGGCGTGGAACCACAGCAGCGCGTCGGAGAGCTTCTCCGGGTCCAGGGACACGAACGCGGCCATCGAGGCCATGGAGACGGCGCCGAGCTTGAGGTTCAGCTCGGCGAGCGCGACGAGGGTGTCGAGGTTCCCGCCGAACAGGAACGACGCCGCGAACAGGCCGATCACGTTGCCGAGCAGGCCGATGAGGAACAGCCCCAGCACCAGCGGCCCCACCCGGGCGAGGGCCACGGAGACGACGCCGAGCGCGAACAGCACCAACAGCACGCCGGTGTCATGGGTGAGCCAGGGCGCGATCGCCATCAGCAGGTACCAGGCCAGCACGATCCGCGGATCCATCCTCGAGAACAGCCCGCCGCGGGTCGAGTACGCGGTGCGCAGCAGCTCGAGCCGGATCCAGTCGACGCTGAGCACGTCGTGGGTCTTGCGCGCCATCAGCGCACCTCCTTCGCGGTGGGGCCGAGGGGGACGGCCGACGGGTCCGGCGCCGCGGGTGCAGACGGCGGTGCGGGCGCGGCCGACGGGCCGGACTCGCGAGCGGCTCCGGCGGGCTCCGGCAGCCATTGCCGCAGCTCGGCCGCGGTCAGCGGCAGAGGATCCAGGCCCAGCTCGAGCGCGATGCGCGCGGCCTGCGGCGGGACCAGCCGGGTGCGGGCGGTGAGCTCGGGGCGGGAGAAGAGCTCGCGCGGGGTGACGTCGGCGAGCACCTTCCCCTGGTCGAGCACGAGGACGCGGCTCGCCCAGGTGGCGACGAGCTCCATGTCGTGGGTGGCGACGACGGCGCAGCGCACGGTCTCTGCGAGCGCGGCGAGCATGGCGGTGACGTCGTCGCGGGAGCGGATGTCGAGGCTCGAGGTCGGCTCGTCCAGGAGCAGCAGCGAGGGCCTCATGGCCAGGCCGATGCCGAGCGTCGCGCGGCGCTGCTGGCCGCCGGAGAGGGAGCGTCCGTCGCGGTCCGCGAGGGCCGAGAGTCCCACGTCCTCGATGATCCTCTCGACGATCGCCTCCGCGTCGGGCACCTTCCGCCCACGCGGGAACAGGGCGATGTCCTCGCGCACGGTGTCCTTGAGGAACATCTGCTGGGGGTGCTGGTAGAGGTAGGAGACGTGGCCGGCCATCTTCGCGGCCGAGCGAGTGCGAGTGTCGATCCCGTCGACCGTGACGGTGCCCGCGCGCGGCACGATCAGGCCGGTCAGCAGCTTCATCAGCGTGGTCTTGCCGGCGCCGTTGGTGCCGACCAGCGCCACGCGCTCCCCCGCCCGGAGGTCGAGGTCGAGGTCGTCGAGCACGGTGGAGAGGTCGCCGGCGACGGAGCGGTAGCCGTGGCGGACCCCGCGCAGCGTGGCGACGATCTCGGCGGGCGCTGCGGACCCGTCGGCCGCAGCGTGCGCAGCAGCATCGGCGGCCCCGTCACGGGTCGGCGGTCGGCCGGGCCCGCCGGCGGCAGGCGCGTTTCCAGGGACGGCCTTCCCCGCCGGCCGCTCTCGCGCCACCGGCCGCAGGGCCGCGGCGGCGGAGGGGACGTCGAGCGCGACCGGGCGCGCACCGACCGCAGAGGAGAGCGCGACCGCGTCCGGGGCGGGAACGCCGTGGGCGGCGAGGTCCGCGTGGCGGTCCATCGCCTCCTGGACGGGCAGGTGCCAGACGGGCGCGCCGTCGGCCATCAGCACCACGGAGCGGGCGAACTCCGCGATGAACTCGGCGTGGTGCTCGATGGTGATCACGGTGATGCCGTCGCGCTCGTTGAGCTCGCGCAGTCGCAGGTAGATCTCGCGGGCGCGGGCCGGATCGAGCTCGGCGACGGGTTCGTCGACGACGATCACCGCGGGGCGCAGGGCGAGCACCGCGGCGAGGGCCACGAGATGGGACTGGCCGCCGGAGAGCTGCCACACGAACTGGTCGCGCAGATGGGCGATGCCGAGATGCTCGAGGGCCTCGTCGGTGCGCTCGCGGTAGTCGGCGTGGCCGAAGTTCAGCGGCCCGAAGGCGACCTCGTCGCGGACCGTCGGCCGCACCAGCTGGTTCTGGAAGTCCTGGTAGACGTAGCCGACGCGGCTGGAGAGCTCCGCGACGGACGAGTCCCAGGTGTCGACCCCGTCCACGTGCACGCTTCCGGCGAAGTCGCCGTTCCAGTAGTGCGGGACCAGGCCGTTGAAGGTCTTGCACAGGGTGGTCTTGGCGGAGCCGTTGCCCCCGACCACCGCCACGAAGTCGCCGCGCTCGATGGTGAGGTCGACGTTGCGCAGGGTGTCGCGGTCGGTGCCCGGGTAGCGGAAGGACAGGTCCTTCACGCGGATCACGGGCTCCGCCCTCCCGTCGCGGGCGGGTGCCGGGGCGGGGGCGGTGGTCGGGGGAACGGTCTGCATCAGGGTCTCCGGGTTCTGGGGTCGTCGCTCAGGCGCGGTCCGCGGTCTCCCGCGAGGACTGCGCGCGGCGGAAGAGCAGGATCGCGATCCCCAGGACCACGGCGATCGCGAGCACGGAGACGAGGGGGAACCAGTCGCCGAACCGGTCGATGAAGTCGGGCTCGAAGGCACCGGCGGAGATGTCGAACGCCTCGAGGAAGGCGAAGCCGAAGCTCGTCACTCCGAGCAGCACCGCGAAGCCGACGAAGGTGCCGGAGATCCGGGCCTGGCCGGGGATCGGCTCGCCGGGGACGCGGGGGCGCATGCCCATCAGCGGCTCGATCTTCCCGTGCAGCGCCGGGATCAGCCACATCGCGGGGATCGCGCCGAGCAGGATGCCGGACATCAGCACGTCCACGCCGAGGCCGAGGAGCTCGAGCGCCAGCATCGACTCGGGCAGGCCCTCGACGAACTCCGCGTCCTCCACGCCGATCCACACCTTGGAGAGGTCCACGATCGCGGAGAGGATCTTGTCCACGAGCACCAGCACGATCGCGCCGAGCGCGATCTGCCCCCTGGAGCGGGGGTTGCGGATCAGGGAGCCGGCGATGAACACGGCGAGGAACATCTGCAGGTAGCCCTCGACCTCGGCGAGGCCGGAGAAGTCACCCATCAGCAGGTCGGTGAACACGATCTCGCCGAGCGGGGCTCCGAGCGCGGCCCAGAACGGGGAGAACAGCGCCGCGATCGTCAGCGGCACGAACACCATGTAGGACACGGAGATGTCGACGGGGCCGATCGAGGGGTCCGGGATGATCTCCAGGATGATGTTCGACAGGCCGAACAGCGACATCGACAGCACGAAGATCATGAGCTTCTGCGAGGTGGACAGCTGGGCGCTGCGCACCCCGTCGATGGTGCCGCGGAGGGCGCCGCGGCGCTCGTCCTCGGCAGGACGGGGAGGGTTCTGGGTGGTCACGGGGGTCTCCTTCGAGTGGTTCGGGGCGAGCTGGACGGACTGCGGCCGGGGAAGCGGGTCGCAGGGACGGTCGGCGAGGGGACGGGGGACGACGGTGCCGCGCGGGCACCGGGATCAGGGGGTGGTGCTGCGCGCTTCCGCCGCGGGCGACGGACGCGCGGCCTCGCGCAGGCGCTCGACGAGCAGCTCGATGAGCGCGTCCGGGGAGTCGAGGAGGTGGTCGGCGAGACCGTTCGCGAGCGCCTCCTCGAGCGACTCGTCGGAGTCCTTGCCGCCGCGCAGCAGGCAGACGGTGCCGATGCCGGCGTCCTTGCCGCCGCGGCCGTCGTTGACGGTCTTGTCGCCGACGTAGACGACATCGGCGGGTTCGGTCTCGAGCCCCGCGAGCGCGGCCTCGAAGATCTCGCGGCCGGGCTTGCGCACCCCGATCTCGTCGGAGTAGGCGGAGGGGCCGAGGTCGGCGAGCACGCCGTAGCGGGCGAGGATCTCGCGCACGCCGCGGCCGGAGATCGTGTTGGAGACGATGCCGACGACGATGCCCTGCTCGCGGCACCAGCGGATCAGCTCGAGCGCGCCGGGGCGGGGTGCGGGCAGGGACTTCGCGCGGTGCAGGGCGAGGGAGAGCTGCGCGCCGTCCAGGCGCAGCGCAGCGCGCAGCGGCTCGGGCAGCCCCTCCCCCACGAGGTCGCCCCACAGCACGGCCGGGTCGATCTCGTCGTGGCGGTGCGCGGGGTCGGCCGCGGTGTCGAGGTCACGGGCGTCCAGGGCGCGGCCGTCGCGGGCGCGCTTGCGGGCGCGGTGCCGCTCCCAGCCGTCGGCCACGGCACGCGCGGCGGTGGGGAGGTCGATCGGGTGGCCGATGCGCTCGGAGAGCTCGACGATCAGCGCGCCGACCTCCTCGTTCCGGGACGGCTTCGGGGTGGACAGCGTGATCACGCCGCCGTGGTCCAGGAGCACGGCGGGTCGCCCGCGGCGCGGGGCGGTGGGTGCGGCACCGGCCGAGGCGACCGACGGCGGCGCTGCGGCCGACGGGCCGCCGCCGGACGGGTCCGTACCCGGCGCGGTCGCCC
>NZ_JAKJJW010000043.1:0-25910 GCF_025669985.1 Brachybacterium atlanticum
ATCCGTTATAATCTGCCATTCAAAATAATGGCATCGATAAACAGACACGCTATTGAGATATCAAGCAACACGCGCACATCGTTGAGTCCCCGCCTCCGCGGTTCATCTCTGAGGCTCGGTGCCGGCGGGTGATCCCGTCGACGACTCCTACTAGCTTCGTCGTCCCGGCGCAAGTCACTACTCTAGCAGTTCTTCGCGGCCAGGTCCAACTCCGCTCCGCGTGGTCCCGGTCACCTCCGGATCGCGGTGCGATCCGTCCGTGTCCGAGTCACGGCCGCTGGTCCGATCTCTCGTCCCGGCGGGCCCGCAGTGAGTCCCAGTCGCTCTGCTCCTCGCTCCTCCCGGGGGAGGCTCTCGGCCCTTCGCGTCTGCGTCCTCGCTGCTGACAAGAAAGAACATTACGGGTCCCGCGAGGGGCCGTCAAGCCGCTCCGTTCAGCCTCCGTTCACCCTGCAGAACTGGTATTCGCGCAGGTCAGCAGTACTTTGCCCGACTGGAAAAGCGCTCGTTCACCCGAATGTGACCCACGCTTGAGAGAGGGGTCACCGGTCCTTATCGTCAGGTTGACAAGCAAGCTCGTCGGCGGTTAATCGCGTGCCGCGGACGGTCGCTCCGGAGAGCCCGTGGGTCCAGCATTCCGGTACGCCCCCGGATGCGCACCGGGCCCCGCCTCTCGACTGTGCGTGGAGTGGCGGGGCTCGGTGGGGCGGCGGCGGGATCCGCGCCGGCGTGTCGACACGGGGAGCCGACACGCCGGACCGGTCAATCGAGGCGGTGCACCATCGCGGCGTTCTTGCGACCGCGACGCAGCAGGAGCCTCGCCCCCGGCAGCGCGTCGAGCTCTCCGACCTCCCGTGCGAGGTCGTCGGCGGAGATCCTCTCCCCGTTCACGGAGAGTCCTCCCCCGTCGGCGTCCCGTCGGGCCGCGCCCTTGGACTGCGCGATGCCGGCGCTGACGAACGCGTCCACCAGCGGCGTGGTCGCGGAGACCTCCGCCCCGGGCAGCTCGCGGGCGATGGCGAGGACGGTCTGCTCGTCCAGCGCACGCACGTCCCCGCGGCCGAAGAGGACGGAGGCCGCGGCCTTCGCCTGCTCGGTGGCCTGGGCCCCGTGGACCATGGTGGTGAGCTCGTCGGCCAGAGCCCTCTGCGCGGCGCGCTCGTGCGAGGCCGTCTCGGTGGCGTGCTCCAGCTCCGCGATCTCCTCCTCACTGCGGAAGGTGAAGAAGCGCAGGTACTTGACCACGTCCGCGTCGGCCGCGTTGAGCCAGAACTGGTGGAACGCGTAGGGGCTGGTGAGCTCCGCGTCCAGCCACACCGCGCCGCCCTCGCTCTTGCCGAACTTGGTGCCGTCGGCCTTGGTGACCAGCGGAGTGGTCAGCGCATGGACCTCGTGCCCCTCCACCTTGTGGATGAGGTCGACCCCGGAGAGGAGGTTGCCCCACTGGTCGTTGCCCCCGTACTGCAGGGACACCCCGTGCCGGCGATGCAGCTCGAGGTAGTCGATGCCCTGCAGGACCTGGTAGCTGAACTCCGTGTAGCTGATGCCCTCATCGCTCTGGAGACGGCGGGCGACGGTGTCCTTCGCGAGCATCGTGCCCATGCGGTAGTGCTTGCCTATGTCCCGCAGGAAGTCGAGCGCGCTCATCTGCCCGATCCAGTCGAGGTTGTTCACCATGGTCACGCCGAACTCCCCCTCGAGGTCGAGGAAGCGGGAGATCTGGCCGCGCAGGCTCTCGACCCAGGTCGCGACGATCTCGGCGTCGTTGAGCACGCGTTCGCCGGACATGCGGGGGTCGCCGATCAGACCGGTCGCCCCGCCCACGAGGGCGAAGGGGCGGTGGCCGGCCAGCTGCAGGCGACGCATCGTGAGCACCTGGGTCAGGTGGCCGACGTGCAGGGAGGCGGCGGTCGGGTCGAAGCCGCAATAGAGGCTGATCGGTCCGTCCGCCAGAGCGCTTCCGAGCGCCTCGCGCCCGGTGGTCTGCACGACGAGTCCTCGCCAGGCGAGCTCGTCCAGGACGGAATGCATCGATCGTTTCCTCTCGGTGGTGCGGTGCGGTCCCCGGTCGGGGCCACGGTCATTGTCCCCCACTCACGGGGCGGGGTGCCACGCGATATCGCGCGCGGGCCCGACGGCGTCGGCGGTCGTGGACGGCAGGCGAGAGGCCCGAGACCTGTCATGTGCAGGTCCCGGGCCTCTCCCATCCCTCCGGTGGACACCGCGCCGGGAGGCGGGTGTCGCAGCGCGGCGCCCGGCCGTCCAGGGGCGGAGCTCCCCCGGCAGGCAGGGCCCGGAGCGCCGCCTCGTCGCGCGGGTGTCAGCCCTCGGCGCGGTCCCGGGTGAAGGCGCGCAGGCCGGCGACCTGGGCGGCCGCGGCGTCGGTCTGCTCGGCCACCCGCACCGGGGCGGTGCCGCCCTTCGCATCACGGGAGGCGATGGAGCCCTCGACGGAGAGCACCTCCCGGACCGAGGGGTCGAGGTGCTCGGAGATCCCGGCGAGCTCGTCGTCGGTGAGGTCCCACAGCTCCTTGTCCTGCTCCTCGGCGACCTTCACGCAGGAGCCGGAGATCTCGTGCGCGACCCGGAACGGGACGCCGCGGCGCACGAGGTGGTCGGCGATGTCGGTGGCGAGGGAGAAGCCCTGCGGGGCCAGCTCCGCCATCCGCTCCGTGTGGAAGGTCAGCGTCGCCATCATCCCGGTGAAGGCCGGGAGCACGAGGTCGAGAGAGTCGACCTGGTCGAAGACCGGCTCCTTGTCCTCCTGCAGGTCGCGGTTGTACGCCAGCGGCAGCGCCTTGAGCGTGGTCAGCAGCCCCACCAGGTCGCCCACCACGCGCCCGGCCTTGCCGCGGGCGAGCTCGGCGATGTCGGGGTTCTTCTTCTGCGGCATGATCGAGGAGCCGGTGGAGTAGGAGTCGTCCAGGGTGATGAACGAGAACTCCTTCGTGTTCCACAGGATGACCTCCTCCGCGAGGCGCGAGAGGTCGATGCCGATCATCGCCAGCACGAAGGAGAACTCCGCCGTCAGGTCCCGCGAGGCGGTCCCGTCGATCGAGTTCCACACCGAGTCGCCGAACCCGAGCTCGCGGGCGACGGCCTGCGGGTCCAGGCCCAGGCTCGAGCCCGCCAGGGCGCCCGAGCCGTACGGGGAGGAGTCCGCGCGGGCGTCCAGGTCCCGCAGCCGCTCCACGTCCCGCAGCAGCGGCCAGGCATGGGCCAGCAGGTGGTGGCTGAGCAGCAGCGGCTGGGCGTGCTGGAGGTGGGTGCGGCCCGGCATGGGCGCGCCGTGCACCTCGCGGGCCCGGGCCACGAGCACGTCGACGAGGTCCAGGACCTGATCGCCGACCGCACGGGCCTGGTCGCGGATGAACAGGCGGATCAGGGTCGCGATCTGGTCGTTGCGGGAGCGGCCGGCCCGCAGCTTGCCGCCGAGGTCCTTCCCGGCCCGCTCGATCAGGCCGCGCTCGAGGGCGGTGTGCACGTCCTCGTCCTCGGGCGCGGCGGCGAACGCGCCGGAGGCGACGTCGGCCGCGAGGCGGTCCAGCGCGTCCTGCATCCCGGCGAGCTCCTCGTCGCTCAGCAGCCCGGCGGCGTGGAGCACGTTCGCGTGCGCCTTCGAGCCGCGCAGGTCGTACTGGGCGAGCCGCCAGTCGAAGTGCGTGGACACGGACAGCGCCGCCAGCGCGGCCGCCGGACCGGAGCCGAAGCGTCCGCCCCACAGCGCGGCGCTCTCCTGCGCGGCCGACGCGTCGGCCCCGGGACCGACGGCGCCCGTCGACTCCCCGTGCGAGTTCGCGGAGGGGGCGTCGCTCATGCCTGGTCCTCGGCGGCATCGAGGTCCTCGCCGTTGCCGAGCGCCACGTCGCGCGCCGCGGCCTGCTTGGCGGCGAGGCCGTAGATGTCGATGAAGCCGCGGGCGCTGGCCTGGTCGAAGGTGTCGCCCTCGTCGTAGGTGGCGAGGTTGAAGTCGTACAGGCCGGTCTCGGAGCGGCGCCCGGTGACGGTGGCGCGGCCGCCGTGCAGGGTCATGCGGATGTCGCCGTTGACGTAGCGCTGGGTGTCCTCGATGAAGGCGTCGAGCGACTTCTTCAGCGGGGAGAACCACTGGCCGTCGTAGACCATCTCGGTCCAGCGGTCGCCGACCTGGCGCTTGAAGCGGGCCTGCTCGCGCTCGAGGGTCACGCGCTCGAGCTCCTGATGGGCGGTGATCAGCGTCATCGCGCCCGGCGCCTCGTAGACCTCGCGGGACTTGATGCCCACCAGGCGGTCCTCGACGATGTCGATCCGGCCGATGCCCTGGGCGCCCGCGCGGCGGTTGAGCTCCTGGATCGCCTCGAGCGGGGTGACGGCGCGGCCGTCGATCGCGACCGGGACGCCCTGCTCGAAGGAGATCACGACCTCGTCGGCGACCGGCGGGAAGGCGGGGTCGTCGGTGTAGGAGAAGACGTCCTTGGTGGGCTCGTTCCAGATGTCCTCGAGGAAGCCGGTCTCGATGGCGCGGCCCCACACGTTCTGGTCGATCGAGAAGGGGTTGTGCTTGGTGGTCGCGATCGGCAGGCCCTTGCGCTCGGCGTACTCGATCGCCTTGTCGCGGGTCAGCGCGAGGTCGCGCACGGGGGCGATGCACTTGAGCTCGGGGGCGAGGGAGGTGATCGAGACCTCGAAGCGCACCTGGTCGTTGCCCTTGCCGGTGCAGCCGTGGGCGACAGTGGTGGCGCCGTACTTCTTCGCGGCCTTGACCAGGTGCTTGGTGATCACGGGGCGGGAGATCGCGGAGACGTTCGGGTAGGCATCCATGTACAGCGAGTTGGCCTTGAGGGCGGGCATGCAGTACTCGTTCGCGAACTCGTCGCGGGCGTCGGCGACGTAGGCCTCGACGGCGCCGCAGTCCAGGGCGCGCTGGCGGATGACCTCGAGGTCCTCGCCGCCCTGGCCCACGTCGACCGCGCAGGCGATGACGTCGGCGCCGGTGGCGTCGTGGATCCAGCCGATGGCGACGGAGGTGTCGAGTCCGCCGGAGTAGGCGAGGACGATCTTCTCGGTCATGAGGGGTGCTCCTAGGTCGTAGGGGTTCAGTGGTGGTCGGGGTGGTGCCGCGATGGCCGGGGCGGGCCGTGCGACGGCGGGACGGGCACGGGGGCCCGGTCCCTGGGGCCGGAGGTGGGCGAGGTCAGGGTCTGCGAGGCGAGGGTGTCGGGGTCGTCCCGGCGGGGGCCGACGGGCGGACCTGCCCGGTGCGCGCCGTCACGGCGCCTCGCCGCCCTCGTCGAGGGCGCCGAGCTCGCGCCGGCCCTCGGCCAGGTCGAGGAGCCGCTCGGCGAGGCGGTCACCGCCGGCGGGGTCCCGGGAGACCAGCAGGACGGTGTCGTCCCCGGCGATGGTACCGAGCACGTCGGGCATGACGGAGCGGTCCATCGCGGAGGCGAGGTACTGGGCGCCGCCGGGCGGGGTGCGCACGACGACGAGGTTCCCGCTCGCTTCGGCGGAGACGAGCAGCCCCTCGGCCAGCCGCGGCAGGCGCGCCTCGAGCAGCTCGCCCTCGGCGCCGACGGGACGGGCGGTCCCGCCCTCGGGCGGGAGACGGTAGACGAGGCTCCCGGCGGAGCCGCGGACCTTCTCGGCCTGCAGCTCGACGAGGTCCCGCGAGAGGGTCGCCTGGGTGACCTCGATCCCCTCCGCGGTCAGCAGCTGCGCGAGCTGCGACTGGGAGGAGACCTCCTCGTGGATCAGCAGCTGCACGATGCGCTGCTGGCGCGAGGTCTTGGTCTGCGCGAGGGCGCGCCGGGAGTCGCTCATGCGCGCTCCCGGGCGCCGCGGGTGCGGACGTGCGCGACGGCGTGGGCGGCGGTGCTCTCGTCGGGGTGCTCGAGCAGCCAGGTCAGCAGGGCCTTCTGGGCGTGGAGGCGGTTCTCCGCCTCGTCCCACACCACGGAGGCGGGGCCGTCGATGACCTCGGCGGCGACCTCCTTGCCGCGATAGGCGGGCAGGCAGTGCAGGAAGATCCCGCCGGAGAGCGCCATCAGCTCGGAGGTGACCTGGAAGGGCGCGAAGGTCTCCTCGCCGCGGCCGTCCTCGCCCTCCTGGCCCATGGAGACCCAGGTGTCGGTGATGACGGCGGTGGCGCCGGAGACCGCCTCGCGCGGATCGTCGGTGACGAGCACCGCGCCGCCGGTCGACGCGGCGATCTCCTCGGCGCGGGCGACGATCCCGGGGTCGGGGCGGTGGGAGGCGGGCGAGGCGATCCGCACGTCCATCCCGGCGGTGACGCCGCCGAGCAGGTAGGAGTGGGCCATGTTGTTCGCCCCGTCGCCGAGATAGGCGAGGGAGCGCCCGGCGAGCGCGGCGTCGCCGTCGGCCAGTCCCCCGGTGTGCTGGGCGATGGTCTGGAGATCGGCGAGGATCTGGCAGGGGTGGAACTCGTCCGTCAGCGCGTTGACCACGGGCACGGTCGCGTGGGCCGCCATCTCCTCGATCCGCTCCTGGCCGAAGGTCCGCCACACGATCGCGGAGACCATGCGCGTGAGCACCTCGGTGGTGTCGGCGACGGACTCGCCGCGACCCAGCTGGCTGGAGCCCGCGTCGATCACCAGCGGGCTGCCGCCGAGCTCGGCGATGCCGGTGGCGAAGGAGACGCGGGTGCGGGTGGAGGCCTTGTCGAACATGACCGCGACGGTGCGCGGTCCCTCCAGGGGGCGCTTGGCGAAGCGGTCGCCGGCGAGCTCGAGGGCGAGGGCGAGGACCTCCTTCTGCTCCGCGGGTCCCAGGTCGTCGTCGCGCAGGAAGTGGCGGGGCATGTCAGGACCTCTTCTCGTCGGTGGTGGAGGCGGCGGCCTGCTCGGCGGCGTCGAGCAGGGCGGGCAGCGCCTCGACGAAGGAGCCGAGCTCCTCGTCGGTGATGATCAGCGGCGGGGCGAGCCGCAGGGTGCTCGGGTTCGCGGCGTTGAGGATGAAGCCGTGCTCGAGGGCGGCGGCGACGACCTGCGGCGCGATCGGGGCGGCGAGGGTGATCCCCTGCAGCAGTCCCGTGCCGCGCACGCCCGTGATCCGCGGATCGCGCCCGGCGAGCTCGAGGATCCGGGCCTGCAGCTGTGTGCCGAGGGTGCGGGCCTTCCCGAGCAGGCCGTCCTCGGCGAGGGTGCCGAGCACGGCGAGGGACACGGCCGCGCCCAGCGGGTTGCCGCCGAAGGTGGTGCCGTGCTGGCCGGGGCTCAGCAGGCCGGTGGCGTGCTCGCCGAAGGTGAGCACGGCACCGATCGGGAAGCCGCCGCCGAGGCCCTTGGCCAGCGTCATCACGTCGGGCTGCAGCCCCTCGATCGCCTGGTGGGCGAACCACTCCCCCGTCCGCCCGACGCCGGTCTGGACCTCGTCGAGGATCAGCAGGGCGCCGTGGCGGGCGGTGAGCTCGCGGGCCGCGCGGAGGTACTCCTCCGTCAGCGGCAGCACTCCGGCCTCGCCCTGGATGGGCTCGAGCACGAGCGCGGCGACGTCCCCCGGGGCGAGGGCCGCCTCGAGCGCGGCCACGTCGCCGGCGGGCAGGAACTCGACCCCGCCGGGCAGCGGCTCGAAGGGGGCGCGGTAGGCCTCCTTGTGGGTGAGGGCGAGCGCGCCCATGGTGCGGCCGTGGAAGCTCTTCTCGAGCGCGAGGATCCGGGGCCGGCCGGTGCGGCGGGCGATCTTGAAGGCCGCCTCGTTGGACTCGGTGCCGGAGTTCGTGAAGAACACGCCCGAGCCCTCGGGGGCCTTCGCCAGCTGCAGCAGCCGCTCGGCGAGCTCGATCTGGGTGGGGGTGGCGAAGAAGTTCGAGACGTGCACGAGGGTGCCCGCCTGCTTCGTCATCGCGGCGACCACGTCGGGGTGGGCGTGGCCGAGGGCGTTGACGGCGATCCCGCCGAGGAGGTCGAGGTACTCCTTCCCGTCGGCGTCCCACACGTGCGTGCCCTCGCCGCGCACGAGCACTCGCTGCGGGGTGCCGAACACGCCGATCATGGAGCGGGAGTAGCGGCCGGCGAGCTCCTGGGCGCCCTGCGGGGTCGTGCCCTGCGGCGTCGTGTCCTGCGTCTGCGTCTCAGACATAGTCGTCCCTCCTGACCATCGTGCCCACGCCCTTGTCGGTGAAGACCTCCAGCAGCACGGCGTGCTCGATCCTGCCGTCGGTCATGGCCGCGGTGCGCACCCCGGAGTCCACCGCGTCCAGCAGCGACTCGGCCTTGGGGATCATCCCGGCGGTGAGGCCGGGCAGCATCTCCCGCAGCTCGCTCGCGGAGATCTCGGGGATCAGCGAGTCGCGGTCCGGCCAGTCGCGGTAGAGGCCCTCGACGTCGGTGAGCACCACCAGCTTCTCGGCGTCCAGGCCGGCGGCGAGCGCGGCGGCGGCGAGGTCGGCGTTGATGTTCAGGACCGCGCCGGTGGGGCGGCCGTCCTGGTCGGTCTCGGGCGCGATCGAGGAGACCACCGGGATCCGGCCGGCGTCCAGGAGGTCCTGGATCGACTCGGGCCGCACCTCGGTGACCTCGCCGACGTTGCCGAGGTCGACCTCCTGGCCGTCGACGACGGTGCCGCGGCGGCGGGCGGCGAACAGCCGCGCGTCCTCGCCGGACATGCCGATCGCGTAGGGGCCGTGGCTGTTGATCAGGCCGACGAGCTCGCGGCCCACCTGGCCCACCAGCACCATCCGCACCACGTCCATGGTGTCTTCGTCGGTCACGCGCAGCCCGCCGCGGAACTCGGACTCGATGCCGACGCGGCCCAGCATCGCGTTGATCTGGGGGCCGCCGCCGTGGACGACGACGACGTGGATGCCGGCGTGGCGCATGAACACCATGTCGGCGGCGAAGGCGCGGCGCAGGTCGTCGTCGATCATGGCGTTGCCGCCGTACTTGACCACGACGATCTTGCCGCGGAAGCGTTGCATCCAGGGCAGCGCCTCGATGAGGATCTCGGACTTCGCATGCGCCGCGGCCTGGGCCGGGGTGAGGTCGGCCAGCGGGTTCTTGGACGGCGCGGCGGACGGCTTCGATGTGGTCATGAGGAGTAGGCGCTGTTCTCTTCGACGTAGTCGTGGGTGAGGTCGTTCGTCCAGATGTCCGCGCTCGCGGAGCCCGCGCCGAGGTCCACCTCGATGAGGGTCTCGCGCGGGGTCATGTCGACCTCGGAGCGGTCGCGGTGGGCACCGCCGCCGCGGCACACCTCCACGCCGTTGACGGTGACCGAGAGGTCCTCGACGGCGAAGGGGGCGACGGCCTCGGGCACGCAGCCGGCCGCCGCCACGATCCGGCCCCAGTTGGGGTCGTTGCCGAAGATCGCGGCCTTGACCAGGTTGGAGCGGGCGATCTCGCGGGCCACGGCCTCGGCGGCGTCCTCGGCGGTGGCGGAGCGGACCACGACGTGCACGTCGTGGCTGGCGCCCTCGGCGTCGGCGACGAGCTGGCGGGCGAGGTCCGCGCTGACCGTGCGCACCGCCTCGGTGAGCTCCTGGACGCCCAGGGTCACGCCGCTCGCTCCGGAGGCCAGCAGGATGACGGTGTCGTTGGTGGACATGCAGGCGTCGGAGTCGACGCGGTCGAAGGTGGTGCGGGTCGCGCCGCGCAGCGCCTCCTCGGCGGTGGCGGCGTCGACGTCGGCGTCGGTGGTGAGGACGACGAGCATGGTCGCCAGCTGCGGGGCGAGCATGCCGGCGCCCTTCGCGATCCCGCCCACGACGACGCCGGAGGGGAGCCTGACCTCGGCCGTCTTGGGGACGGAGTCGGTGGTCATGATGGCGCGGGAGGCGGAGGCGTCGGCCTCCTCCCCGGCGTCGAGCCGGTCGATCGCCGAGGTGACGCCGGCCAGCAGCGGCTCCATCGGCAGCCGCTCCCCGATCAGGCCGGTGGAGCACACGAGCACGTCCTGGGCCGCGATGTCGAGGAGGCCGGCGAGATGCTCGGCGGTGCGGTGGGTGTCCTGGAACCCCTCGGGGCCGGTGCAGGCGTTGGCGCCGCCGGAGTTCAGGACCACGGCGCGGGCGCGGCCGTCGGCGACGGCCCGACGAGACCACTGCACGGGAGCGGCCTGGACGCGGTTGGCGGTGAACACGGCGGCGGCGACGTCGCGCGGGCCGTCGTTGAGGACGAGGGCGAGGTCCTCCTTGGGGGCGGCCTTGATGCCGGCGGCGAGGCCGACGGCGCGGAAGCCGCGGGGGCGGGTGATCGACACGGGGTCTCCTGGGAGCGTGGGGCGAGGGGCGAGGGGCGCGGTGGGTGGGGCTCGGACGGGCGGGCCGGCCGGCCGACGGGAGCCGACGGTCCGGCGGAGCCCGGCGGGCGAGGGTCAGGGGGCGAGCGCGGTGCGGCGGAGCCCGGTCGCCTCGGGCAGGCCGAGGGCGAGGTTCATCGACTGGAGCGCGGCGCCGGCCGTGCCCTTGACGAGGTTGTCGATCGCGGAGATGACGGTGGCCTGGCCGCTGCGGGCGTCGACGGCGGCGCCGATGCGGATCGTGTTCGCGCCGGCGACCTGCCCGGTCGCGGGGGCGCTGCCCTCGGGCAGGACGGTCACGAAGCGCTCGCCGGCGTAGTCGTGCTCGAGGGCGGCGAGGAGGTCGGCGGTGGTGGTGCCCTCGGCGACCGGGGCGGTGCACACGGCGAGGATCCCGCGGCTCATCGGCACGAGCACCGGGGTGAAGCCGAGACGGGCGTCCTCGCGGCCGGTGGCGCGGCGGAGGTTCTGCAGCACCTCGGGGACGTGGCGGTGGGTGCCGCCGACGGCGTAGGGCGCGGCGGTGCCGGAGGCCTCGGAGAACAGCAGGTGCTGCTTGGCGGCGCGGCCGGCGCCGGAGTAGCCGACGGGCAGGACCGCGCTGAGCGCGCTGGCGTCCAGCAGCTCGGCGCGCAGCAGCGGGGCGAGGGCGAGGGTCACGGCGGTCGCGTTGCAGCCGGGCACGGCGATCTCGCGGGCCGTGCGCAGCTGCTCGCGCTGGCGGGTGCCGTCAGCCAGGGGCAGCTCGGGCATGCCGTAGGTCCAGGTCCCGGAGTGCTCGCTGCGGTAGTAGGCCTGCCACTCCTCGGCGCTCTCGAGCCGGTGGTCGGCGCCGAGGTCGAGCACGAGCACGTCCGGGTCCTCGGCGCGCAGGGCGGCGGCGATCTGCCCGGACTGGCCGTGCGGGAGGGCGAGGACCACGACGTCATGGCCACGGAGGGTCTCCACGCTCGTCTCCCGCAGCACCCGGTCGTGGCCGAGGTCGATGTGCGGGGCGACCTCGGAGAGGTGCTTGCCGGCACTCGAGTGCGCGGTCACGGTCGCAACCTCGACGCCGGGGTGGTCGGCGAGCAGGCGCAGGGTCTCCCCGCCCGCGTAGCCGGAGGCGCCGACGACGGCGACGCGCGGGCGCACGGCCCGCTCTGTCGCCGGGATGGGGGCGGTGCTGCTGCTCGCGGACATCATGACGGAAGCATATACAGACATCTACATGATTAACCACCCTGGGCGGCGGGTGCCCACATCGCGGACGGCGGCCCTGCCCTCCGGTCGACGATCCTGCCCGCTGGTCGGCGATCCCGCCCGTCGGTCGGCGAGCACCCCGAGGTGGCGTAGGGTTGAAACACGAATTACATAGTGGGTGCCGGCCAGGCGTCGGCACCAGGACAAGGAGCATGCCGTGAGGGACTTCTTCCTCGGGGAATCATCGCCCGGTCTCATCGACTGGACGACGATGCCCACCTACAACACCATCATGGCGATCGCCGCGGGCGCCGGGCTGGTGGCCCTCGTGCTGTTCGTACGGGATCTGCTGACGCATCGCGCGGAGGATCCCGTGAGCACCGACGGCTGGTCACTGACCTTCGGGGTGCTCGGCCTGATCCTCTCGCTGCTGGGCCTGCACATGTCGCTGACCTGGCCGCTGGCCGCCGGCGGCTTCGCCTTCGACAACGTCATCTTCGGCGAGACGAGCCTCGGCTTCGGCGTGCTGATGCTGGCGCTGGCGCTGCATCTCGCTCGCCGCGGTGATCTCCTCGCAGGCTCCGCCGCCCCGCTCGCCGAGCTGGCCCGCACCGCACGACCGCTCGGCATCTTCATCATCGGCCTCGGCCTCGCCCTGCTGGCGATCATGGCCGCCGGCATGGCGTACCAGCTGTTCGCGGCCCCGCCCCAGGAGCCGATCTCGGGTGCCTTCGCCGAGTGGCCGGTCGTCGAGGCGACCTTCATGTCGCTGCTGTTCGGCCTCGTCGGCGCCGGCGCGGTGCTCGCGCCCTCCGCCCTGCGCGGTCTGGGCCGCGCGGCCCGCTCCGCGGCGGATGCGGATGCGGACTCAGCCCTGGTCGTGCCGGGCCTCGCGAAGGTCGTGGGCGTGCTCTGGCTCGTCACCGGAGTCGTCTTCGTGCTCTTCGGCGCGATGAACTTCTACACCCACATCGGTCTGATCGTGAACACCATGTGAGGCCTCCCCGCACCGAGTGCAGGAGGGGCCCCGCTCGTATGAGCGGGGCCCCTCCTGTGCGTCACGGCGCTGCTCCGCGGCACCGACCCCGGCGCGGTCGGCTCCGCCGCGGCCGCGTCCGCGCAGCGTCCGCTCAGGCGCGCAGCACGCCGCCGACGGCGGACTCGACCGCAGCGATGATCCGCGCACGGGTCTCGCCGATCTGTTCGGCGGTCAGTGTGCCCTCGCCGGAGCGGAGCCGGATCGCGAAGGCGAGGGACTTCTTCCCCTCCCCGATCTGCTCGCCGGTGAACACGTCGAACAGGTGGACGCGCTCGGCGAGGTCGCCGGCGCCCACCACGATCGCGGCCTCGACGGCGCTCGCAGGCACGGACTCCTCCACCACGAAGGCGAAGTCCTCCTTCGCCGGCGGGTAGGTGGGCACCGGCACGGCGCGCACCACGGCGGGGGCGGCGGCGATCACGGCCTCGAGGTCGAGCTCGAAGGCGGCCGAGCGGGCCGGCAGGTCGAACTCCTTCAGCACGGCGGGGTGCAGCTCGCCGGCGGCGCCGACCACGCGGCTGTCCCCGTCGGCCGTGTGGACGCGCAGCTCGGCGGCGCGGCCCGGGTGGAAGGGCGCATGCTCGGTCTGGCGCACCTCGAGCTCGGCGCCGACGGCGGCGGCCGCGCGGCGGGCGAGGTCGAGCGCATCGGTCCAGCCCCATGGCACGGGCTCGCCCTGCCAGGAGTCGGGGCCGGAGGCGCCGCCGACGACCGCGGCGAGCGCCCCGGTCTGCGCGGGCAGCGCGGCGAGGATCGCCTCGAGCTCCTGCTCGCTGGGACGCTGCGCGGCGGCGGGCACCGGGGCGGCGCCCTGTCCCCCGCGGGCGCGGAACACGGAGCCGCGCTGGAAGATCCCGACCGACTCCTCGCCGCGGCCGAGGTTGCGGCGCGCGGTGGGCAGGAGGCTCTGCAGCAGCTCGGTGCGCAGCAGCGGCTCGTCCTCGGAGAGCGGGTTGAGGATCCGCACGGCCTCGCGGCGCGCGTCGTCCGTCCCGTAGCGGAGCCGGTCGTGCACGGAGCCGGCGACGAACGGGGCGGAGTTCACCTCGACCAGGCCCGCCTCGGCGAGCGCGCGGCGGGCGGCGCGGCGGCCGCGCTGGGCGACCGTCAGGCCGCGCCCGCCCGGCGCCGTCGGCAGCACCGAGGGGATCTCGGCGTAGCCGACCAGGCGCGCGATCTCCTCGACGAGGTCCTCGCGGATCGTGAGGTCGGGACGCCACGACGGCGGGGTGACCAGCAGGCCGTCCTCGCCCTCGCGCGCGACGGTGCAGCCGATCGCCTCGAGGGAGGAGGTCACCTGCTCGTCGGTGTAGGCGATGCCGACGACGCGCTCAGCGTCGTGCAGGTCCGCGCTGATCGGGGCGGGTGCGGGGACCGAGCCCTCGTCGGTCACGCGGGCGGAGACGGTGCCGCCGCCGTGCTCGACGATCAGCTGGGCGGCGCGGTGCGCGGCGATCAGCGGGAGCTGCGGGTCCACGCCGCGCTCGAAGCGCTTGGACGCCTCGGAGGGCAGGCGGTGGCGGCGGGCGGTGCGGGCCACGGTGACGGAGTCGAAGGTCGCGGCCTCCAGCACGATGTTCGTGGTCGTGCTCGAGACCTCGGTGTCCTCGCCGCCCATCACGCCCGCGAGTCCCAGCACGCGGTCGCCCGTCGGGCCGCCGGCGTCGGTGATCAGCAGGTCCTCGGGGTCGAGGGTCCGCTCGGTGTCGTCGAGGGTGGTGAGCGTCTCGCCCGTGCGGGCGCGGCGCACCACGATGGGGCCGACGAGCTTCTCGGCGTCGTAGGCGTGCAGCGGCTGTCCCAGGTCGAGCATCACGTAGTTGGTGACGTCGACGATCAGGGAGATCGGGCGCATGCCGGCGAGGGTGAGGCGGCGGGCCATCCAGCGCGGGGTCTGCGCCGCGGGGTCCACGCCCTCGACCTCGAGCGCGACGAAGCGGGTGCAGCCCTCGGCGCCGTTCAGCGGCGCCTCGTCCCGCAGCTGGACCGGCACTCCCCCGGCCTGGGTCGCGGTGATCGCGACCTCGGAGGCGGGATCGGTGAAGGCGGCGCCGGTCGCGTGGCCGTACTCCCGGGCGACGCCCCGCATCGAGAAGCAGTAGCCGCGGTCCGGGGTCACGTTGATCTCGACGACCTCGTCCGCGAGGCCCAGCAGCGCGATCGCGTCGTCTCCCGGCTCGGCGGTGAGGCCGCGTGCGTGGCCGCGGCCGAGCACGATGATGCCGTCCTCGCCGTCGGGGTCAGGGCCGAGGCCCAGTTCCTCGCCGGAGCAGATCATGCCGTCGGAGGTGTGGCCGT
This sequence comes from Brachybacterium atlanticum, assembly GCF_025669985.1. Lineage (NCBI taxonomy): Bacteria > Bacillati > Actinomycetota > Actinomycetes > Micrococcales > Dermabacteraceae > Brachybacterium > Brachybacterium atlanticum. The sequence continues at coordinate 14,753 of NZ_JAKJJW010000043.1, forward strand.
AGGTCTTCCGCGCGGCGATCGCGAAGTCGCCGGGCAGCACGGTGCCGGGGAGGGCGACCACGACGAGATCGCCCTCGACGAAGTTGTGCGCGCCGCAGATGATGCCGCGGCTCGGGCGCTCCTCGCCGGGCTGCGGGTCCTTGGGATCGTCGGCGTCCTCGTTGTGCTCGGGGCCGACGTCCACGCGCACCCAGTTGATGGTCTTGCCGTTCTTCTGCGGCTCCTTGACGAGCTCGAGCACGCGGCCGACGACGAGCGGGCCGGTCACCTGCGCGCCGAAGATCGCCTCTTCCTCGAGGCCGACGCGGGAAAGGTCGGTGGCGACCTCGAGCGCGGAGGCGGTCGCGGGGAGCTCGACGTGCTCGCCGAGCCAGGTCAGGGGAATGCGCGGCATCTCAGATCTCCGTCCCGTAGTGCTGGGAGAAGCGGACGTCGCCCTCCACCATGTCCCGCATGTCCGCCACGCCGTTGCGCAGCATGAGGATGCGCTCGATGCCGAGGCCGAAGGCGAAGCCCTGGTACTCCTCGGGGTCCACCCCGGCGGCGCGCAGCACGTTCGGGTGGACCATTCCGCAGCCGCCCATCTCGATCCAGCCGGTGCCGCCGCAGACGCGGCAGTCCGGGTCCGCGTCGTGATCGAGGCCGAGCCGTGCCTCACAGGCGAAGCAGCGGAAGTCCATCTCGGCGCTGGGCTCGGTGAAGGGGAAGTGGTTGGGGCGCAGGCGGGTGATCGGCGCGCCGCCGAAGAGGTGCGCGGCGAGCGCGTCGAGGGTGCCGACGAGGTTCGCCATGGTCAGACCCTTGTCGATCGCGAGGCCCTCGACCTGGTTGAACATCGGCGAGTGGGTCGCGTCGATCTCGTCGGCCCGGTAGACGGTGCCGGGACACGCGATGTACAGCGGGGCGCCGCGCTCGAGCATCGCGCGGATCTGCACCGGGGAGGTCTGGGTGCGCAGCAGCATCCCGGAGTTCTCGGGCGCGAGGTAGAGCGTGTCCTGCAGCGAGCGCGAGGGGTGCTCCGCATCGGCGTTCAGCGCGTCGAAGTTCAGCCAGGAGGACTCCGCCTCGGGGCCCTCGGCGATCTCCCAGCCGATCCCGACGAAGAAGTCCTCGATCCGCTCGGTGAGGGTCCACAGCGGGTGCGCGGCGCCGCGGGGCCGACGGTCCGTCGGCAGCGTCATGTCGACGATCTCCGCGGCGAGCGCGGCCTCCTCCTCGGCGGCGGCGAGCTCGGCCTGGCGAGCGGCGAGCTCCTTCTGCACCCGTCCCTTGCCCTGGCCGACGAGCTTGCCGGCGGCGGCCTTCTGGTCCTTGGGCAGGTCCTTGATGGCGCGGTTCGCGGAGGTCAGCACGCTGGCGTCGCCGACGTGCTCGATGCGCACCTGCTTGAGGGCGGCGGTGTCGGGGGCCGCGGCGATCGCGGCGAGCGCGGCGTCGACGGCGGCGGTGATCGACTGCTCGTCGATCGAGGGCCCGCCGGGCGCGGGGGATGTCTCGGACACGGGGTTCGCTTTCGTCCTGGAGTGCTCGGGGATGCGCGCGCCGGGACGCGGGCACCGCGGACCATTCTAGGAGAGGCCGCGCCGCCGGGGCGCCGGGCAGAGGGAGCGGCCCCCATGTCCCTCCGACGCCCGTGAACCGGACGACGCATCCGGCGCGACACGGATAGGCTGGCCAGGACCCTGTTCCCTCGAAGGAGGCCAGCATGTCCTGGACCGTGAAGGGCGTCGTCGCCCTCGCAGAGAAGAAGCCCGCCGAGCTCGTGGACATCGTGATCCCCGATCCCGGTCCCCACGACGTCGTCGTCGACATCGAGGCGACCGGCGTGTGCCACACCGACCTCGCCTATCGCGACGGCGGCATCAACGACGAGTTCCCGTTCCTGCTGGGCCATGAGTCCGCAGGCCGCGTCTCCGCGATCGGCGAGGACGTCACCCACGTCGAGATCGGCGACTACGTCGTGCTGAACTGGCGCGCCGTGTGCGGCGAGTGCCGCGCCTGCAAGAAGGGCGTGCAGCAGTACTGCTTCGACACCCACAACGCCTCCAAGCCCATGACGCTGACCGACGGCACCGAGCTCACCGCCGCCCTCGGGATCGGCTCCTTCTCGGAGAAGACCCTGGTCCACGAGGGCCAGTGCACGAAGGTCTCCGAGGACGCCCCGGCCGAGGTCGCCGGCCTGCTGGGCTGCGGCGTGATGGCCGGCATCGGCGCGGCGATCAACACCGGCCAGGTCCAGCGCGGCGAGTCGCTCGCCGTGATCGGCCTGGGCGGCGTGGGCTGCGCCGCGATCGCGGGAGCGCAGCTCGCCGGCGCCACCACGATCATCGGCCTGGACGTCGACGAGAAGAAGCTCGCGGCCGCCGAGAAGCTCGGCGCCACGCACACCCTGTGCACCAAGGACCTCTCGCCGCAGCAGGTCGCGGAGAAGGTGCAGGAGCTCACCGGCGGCTTCGGCGCGGACGTCGTCGTCGACGCGGTCGGCATCCCGCAGACCTACGAGACCGCGTTCTACGCTCGCGACCTCGCCGGCCGCGTCGTTCTCGTCGGCGTGCCCCGCCCGGGCGTCGAGATCACGCTCCCCATGCTCGACGTGTTCGGTCGCGGCGGTGCGCTGAAGTCCTCCTGGTACGGCGACTGCCTGCCCGAGCGGGACTTCCCCTACCTGACGGATCTGTACCTCCAGGGCCGTCTGCCGCTGGACCGCTTCGTCACCGGCCGCACCGATCTCGCCGGCACGGACGCGGCGCTGGACGGCCTGCACGACGGCGCGAACCTGCGCACCGTGGTGGAGGTGGCCAAGTGACCGCGCGGCTGGACCATGCCGTCACCTCGGGGACGTTCTCCCTGGACGGCGAGACCCACGAGGTCGACAACAACGTGTGGGTGCTCGGCGACGACGAGCAGTGCGTCGTCTTCGACGCCCCTCACGACGTCGAGAAGGTCGAGGAGCTCGTCGGGAACCGCGAGTGCGTGGGCATCCTGCTCACCCACGCGCACGACGACCACGTGCGCTTCGCCCCGGAGCTCTCCGAGGCGCTCGAGGCCCCGATCCTGCTGAACCCCGCCGACCGCGAGGTCTGGCAGCTCACCCACGGCGACCTGCCCTGGGACGACGACGTCGCCGACGGGGACATGTTCACGATCGCGGGCGTGAACCTCGAGGCGTTGCACACCCCGGGCCACTCCCCCGGCTCGACCTGCTACTACTCCGAGGAGCTGGGCGCGGTGTTCACCGGGGACACCCTGTTCCAGGGCGGGCCCGGTGCGACCGGCCGCTCCTTCTCCTCGCGGGAGACGATCGAGCAGTCGATCCGCGAGCGGCTGTTCCAGCTCCCGGACGACACCGTGGTGCACACCGGCCATGGCCCGGACACCACGATCGGTGCGGAGAAGAAGGCGGCGCAGGGCGACTGGCTCTGAGCGAGCTCTCGATCCGGACGACGCCCGAGCGCCGCGTGCCCTGAGGCGTCGCATCGCTCGCTGACACCGGCGGCGGTCCTCCACGGAGGGCCGCCGCCGGTGTTCGCCCGGGGGGTCCGCCGACGCCCGGCCGTGAGCCCGCACCTGCGTCCGCGAGCTGTCCGCCTGCGTCGCACCCGCTCCTCGCTCTGCTCCGCACGACGCCCGTCACGCCCCGGCGAACGACGACCACGACCCACAGTCTCCGCAGTTCAGCGACACTTCAGGGTTATCCACACACCTTTCGGTCGTCGGACCGATTCGGTAGAATCGGACACAGATCCCGAGGGTGACCAGCACCCCCGAGGTGACCGCGAGGAGGCGGTGAGGATGGGCGAGTTCGAGGCTGACGCCGAACCGCTGCTGCTCGCACCTCCGAGCCCCGAGGCGGCCTTAGCCCTGTCCCGTGTCCGCGCCCGTCGGCGCCGACGCCGCCGTGCGACCCGCGAGCACATCTCGCACATCGGCGGGCATCGGGCGCCGGAGACGGCCGAGCTGCTCGAGCAGCTGTGGGACGGCGGCGCCGAGGACTCGCGCCGGCTGGCCCAAAGGTTCCGCGCGATCGTCGGGGCGACCCACGACCCGCTCTCCCCCGAGGAGCTCCCCCGCGAGGCACGCGCGATGGAGGAGCTGCACCTCTCCCTCGCCCTGCGGTGCACCCGCGCGCAGGCGCGCTCGGCCATCCGCGAGGCGCATCGCGTGGCGACGCTGCTGCCCCTGTGCTTCGCACGGCTCTCCCGCGGCGAGCTCCCCGCGCCGTGGTTCGAGAAGCTGCTGGAACGGACGGGGAGCCTCGAGGACGATGCCCTCCGGCGGCTCGACGTCGAGCTCTCCCGCACCGACCTCTCCGTCTCCCCCGAGGTCTTCTCGCGGATCCTCGGCCATCTCCTCGCCGCCGCGGTCGCGCGCAGCGAGGAGCCGGAGCACGCCCGACCCGAGAACCGCCGCCGCGTGGTCCTGGACCCGCCCCGGCCCGACGGCACCGGCTGCCTGCGCATCATCGGTCCGATCCCGGAGGTCCTCGACCTGTCTCGACGCCTGGATCTCGCGGCTCATGCCGTCCGTGACGGTCAGCGCCGAGCCTTCGAGCAGGGCACCCCGCTGCCGGTCGATCCGGGAGGCGAGATCGAGGCCAGCTGCCTGATCCCCTCCCTCGCCCGCACCCGCTACAACGTGCTGATGAGCTCGCCCCTCGCCACGGGCGACGCCGCACCTCCCCCACCCCAGGTCCGCGTCAACGTGACGGTCCCGGTCATGACCCTCCTGGGGCAGTCGGACGCTCCCGGCATGCTCGACGGCACCATCCCGCTTCCCGCCCGGATGGCCCGCGAGCTCGCCGGGCACGAGAGCACCTGGTACCGGGTCCTCACGGATCCGACGTCAGGCCGCTTCCTCCCCGCCCCGGCGCAGCGCTACCGGCCCACCGCCGAGATGCGCGCGCACCTGCTGCTGCGCCATCCCACCTGCGCGGTGCCCGGCTGCGGCCGCCCCTCCTCGATGCTGTCCGAGACGGATCACCTCGAGGAGTACGACCACGGCGACCCGTCCGCCGGCGGCACGACCGACCCGGAGAACCTGCACGAGCTCTGCCGCGAGCACCACCGGCTGAAGACGCTCGGCCTGCTGGACCCGGTGCGCGACGACCTCGAGGGCACGACCTGGTGGGAGAGCTCCGGACTGATGATGGCCCGGCAGGAGGACGGCCGGGATCTCGCCACCGCCCAGGTCGTCGACGAGATGACCGCAGCCTGGGAGCAGCACGAGCACCTCCGACACCTGCGGGCCGAGGCGGCCGCGCGCCGACGATGGGTGCAGGAGCAGGGCCTCTCCCCCGGCGACCTGGTCACCGGACCGGATGGCGAGGACGACTGGTGGGTCGGGCACGACGGGGACCTGCATCCGCCCGGCGAACCGCCGCCGTACTGACCGACGCGGGGATCCGGCTCGCGACCAGTCGATTCCCGGCGCATGTGCGGTGCGTCACATTTTCGCTCCGAGGTCTGGAGTGTGCCGTTCCGGCACAGTGTGTGCTCCTTGTCGACAGCAGTCCTCGACTCCCCGACGGAGGCGAACGATGGATACCGACAAGGCAGAGAGCTCCACCGGGGCAGAGAGCACCACCACCGAGCAGATCATCGACCAGATGGGCGGAGCCTCGGGGCTCGTCCTCTCGACCGTGCCCGCCATCGCCCTGGTGGTGGCGCACCTGTTCCTCCCGCTGATGCCCACGCTCGCCGTCGCGCTCGGTGCGGGAGCCGTGCTGTTCGTGATGCGCCTGGCCCGCGGCGAGAAGGTGCCCTCGGCGATCGGCAGCCTGCTCGGCGTGGCCGTGGCCGCCGCGCTCGTGATCTGGACCGGTTCGGTCCGGGACTTCTTCGTCATCGGCATCTGGGCCGCCCTGGCGATCTTCCTCCCCACCGCGATCTCCGTCGTGGCGAGGCGCCCCCTGACCGGCATGATCTGGAACGCCGTGCACGGCGGTGAGCACGCCTGGCGGGAGGACCGACCCACCTACCGCGCGCACGTCATCGCCACCTCGGCCATCGCCGTCGCCCATCTCGCGAAGTTCGTCGTGCAGCAGTGGCTGTACGTCGCGGAGAGCATCACCGCTCTGGGCATCGCGGACACCCTCATGGGAGCTCCACTGACCATTTCGCTCGCCCTCGTCGTGGTGTGGGCGTTCCGCCGCAGCACCACGCGGATGCGAGCCGCCGAGGCACGTCATGCGGAGACCGCCACGGGTGACCTGATCGACGGAAGGAACCTCTGATGCCCACCACCTCGATGCTTACCTCTGCGACCCTCACCATCGAAGACCTCCTGCGGCCGCCGGAGCGCTCGGGGATCACGATCTCCCCGGACGGCACCCGGCTCGCCCACCTGGCCATGTGGCACGAGCGGCTCAACATCTGGGTCGAGGAGATCGATGCCGACGCCCCGGCTCGCTGCGTCACCGCCGACGACTCCCGCTCCATCACCCGGTACCTCTGGGCCGACGACTCCCGCCACCTGCTCTACCAGCAGGACAGCGGCGGCGACGAGAACTGGCACGTCTTCCGCATCGACCTCGACCAGCCCGGCGCCCCTGCGGTGGACCTCACCCCCTTCCCCGGTGCCACGGCCCAGGGCCTCGAGCTCCGACAGGGGCGCCCCGGCCACGCCACCGTGCAGCTGAACGCCGACAGCCCCACCGAGTTCGATCTCTACGACCTCGAGATCGCCACCGGCGCCCTCACCCGGCTCGCTCCCAGCCCCGGGGAGGGGAGCACCTGGATGCTCGTCGGCGACGAGCTCCTGCGCAGGAGCATACGAGCGGACGGCACCTGGGAGCTCTGGCGGGGCGAGTCGCTCGTCGCCGCCTTCGACGGAGACGCCTACCCGATGGACGTCCACCCCTTCGAGGCCGCGCCGGACGAGTCGGCCATCTGGTTCGGCTCCTATCGCGGCACCGACCACCTGCATCCGGCCCGCCTCGACCTGGCCACCGGGGAGGAGACGATGATCCATCACCACCCCCACGCCGATCTCGACACGAGATCCCTGGTCTTCCCGAACCTCCCGTCCCCGCTGATCCGCCACCGGCGCACCGGTGAGCTGCTCGGGCTGCGCTATCACGGGATGCGGATGGACACCGCCCCCCTCGACCCGCACTTCGCGGAGGTCCTCGAGGCGGTGGCGGCGCTGTGCGACGGAGACATCGGCGGGATCACCAGCGACGTCGACGAACAGCGGTGGGTGGTGTCGTTCGTGCACGACCGCGATCCGCAGACCTGGCTCTACGACCACCGGACCGGCCGCAGCCGGCTCCTGGCGCGGAGCCTGGAGCACCTGGACGTCGACCAGCTCGCCCCCGTCGAGAGCATCGAGATCACGGCCCGCGACGGTCTGCGACTGCCCGCCTATCTCACGCTCCCCGCCCACGTGCAGCCGCAGGACCTGCCCCTGGTCCTGATGCCCCACGGCGGACCCTGGGCACGGGACTGGTGGAGGTTCGACTCCATCGTCCAGCTCTGGGCGAATCGTGGGTACGCCGTGCTGCAGCCCCAGTTCCGCGGCTCCGCCGGCTTCGGACGCAGGCACATGGAGGCGGGCGTGGGCGAGTTCGCCGGACGTATGCACGAGGATCTCCTCGACGCCTTCGACTGGGCGGTCGACCAGGGCTTCGCGGACCCCGCCCGGGTCGGCGTGTTCGGCGGCTCCTACGGCGGCTATGCCGCGCTCGTGGGCCTCGCGTTCACCCCGGAGCGCTTCGCAGCGGCGGTGGAGTACGTGGGGGTCTCCGACCTCGTCGACTACCTGAGCTCCCTGCCCGAGTACGCGCGAGCAGGCCTCGTGAACAACTGGTACCGCTACGCAGGCGACCCGTCGGACCCGGAGCAGGCCGCCGACCTGAGGGCCCGCTCGCCGATCACCCGGATCGCGGACATCCGCTCACCGCTGATGGTGGTGCAGGGCGCCAACGATGTGCGGGTGAGACGGGCGAACTCCGACCGGATCGTCGCCGGGCTGCGGGAGCAGGGGAACGAGGTGGAGTACCTGGTCTTCGACGACGAGGGGCACTTCATCCTCAACCCGGAGAACGTGCTGGCGCTGTACCGCGCGGCGGACGAGTTCTTCGCGCGACACCTGGCGAAGGTGCCCGCCGCCGCCCAGGACGCTTGAGCGTCCCTCATTCGGCGGACAGCAGCTCGTGGCACCTGACCAGCACTCGCAGCTGGGCGGGTGAGTACAGCTCGGCGAGGGCCTCGCCGATGCTCCGCGTCCCCAGGGAGCGCGAGGTGCCCTCGCCGAAACCGGGATCGTCCAGCTCGGGGGCGGCGGCGAGGCCATCACGGACCGCGTCCGCCATCCGTGCCGCGACGTCCTCGCGCATCTCGGCCGACGCCTCCTCCGGCAGGTTCTCGAAGTCGGCCAGGACCTGTGCGTCGGGGATCGACTCTCCCACGCGCTGCCACGCCTGGAGCGAATCCTCGTCGAGCACGCGTGAGAGGACGGTGAGGAAGTCTCCGTCCGTGCTGCCGGTCGTCCCGCTGGACATCTCCCACGCGCCGGGCACCTCGAGGAGCTGGGTGATCTCGCCCCTGACCTCGACCAGCCGGTCGATCTCCGCGGTGGTCTCCGAGGCCAGGGCCTCCAGGACCTCCCGGTAGCTGTCGGTGGAGGGATCCAGGGTGGGGATCTCCGCGAGCGGCACGCCCAGGTCGACCAGCCGCCTGATGTGCAGCAGCTGGATCAGGTGCCGGACCCCGTAGTGCTTGTACCCGTTCGACGAGCGGGGCGGCTCGGGCAGCAGGCCCTCGTCGTGGTAGTGCCGCACCGCGCGCAGCGACGTCCCTGCGAGCTCGGCGAGCTCCCGTGTGCTCCACGCCATCGGTCGACTCTTCCCGTCGCTCAGTTCCCCACTCACGCCGCCCCGGGGATGCCACCACGCTAGAGGACGCACCCGGTTGATCGTGCCACCATGGCGTCATGCGCGCACCCATGCCTTCTGCACCCTGGAAGAGAGCCGTCATCCGCGGAGTCATGACCGCTGTGCTGGCGCTCGCCCTCAGGGCCGTGCTGGACGGCGGGGTGACGGGGCCGGCGATTACGTTCGCGGTGCTATTCGGTCTTGTCTTTGCGCTCGTCACAGCAGCATTCGAACGAGCAGACCGCTCACCAGCCGGCCGCCCGGACGGCGAGTAGGCTCGAGCGATTCAGCCGTCCCGGCGCTCACCGGCGCCGTCCGGCGCGCTGTCCGCCGGGCTGTCCGCACCTGCGGCGGGCGCGGGTGCGCCGCCTCCCCCGCGCAGGCTCTCGAGATAGGCGTTGTACGCGGCGAGCTCGGCGCCGCCGTCCCGCTCGGCCTTGCGGTCGTACTGCCGGGCCCGTCGGTCCTCGGACTTCATCCACAGCACCGCCACGATGATCGCGTACCCGACCGTCGGCACCTCGGAGATCGCCCACATGATCGAGGCGCCCCGCTCCTGGATCAGCATCAGCCGGTCGGGGCCGTACATCCCCAGCTCCGAGTACCAGCCCTCCGCGACCAGCCAGGTCGCCGAGTACAGCGCGATCCCGAAGAAGGCGTGGAACGCGAGGGTCACCAGCAGCGTGATCAGCTTGAGCACCGGATTGATCGGCCTGGTGGAGGGGTCGATGCCGATCAGCACCCAGGCGAAGAGATAGCCCGAGGCGAGGAAGTGCACCGTCATCAGCACGTGGCCGAGATGGTTGTACATCGCCAGCTCGAACAGCGGGGTGAAGTAGAAGATCACCAGCGAGCCGGCGAAGATCAGCCCGGCCACCGGCGGGGAGGAGATCAGCCGCGAGTAGCCCGAGTGCAGGGCGGCCAGCACCCACTCGCGCACCCCGCGGGACCCGTCGGTGCGGGGCGAGGTGGCGCGGGACAGCATCGTCACCGGCGCGCCGAGCACCCACAGCGGCGGCACGATCATCATCATCGCCATGTGCTGGACCATGTGGGCGTCGAAGCGGAACTTCCCCCAGGCCGCCGCGCCGCCGGAGATCACCCAGGCGAAGGCGAGGCAGCCGGCGAGGAAGGCGAGGGTGCGATGCCACGGCCAGTCGTCCCCGCGCCGTGCCAGGCGCACCGCCCCGGCGAGGTAGAGGCCCGCCATCACCACGGCGAGGGCGATCGCGATCCAGTCCGGCTGGACGACGGTGAACATCGTCGTGGGCGAGAACTCCTGCTCGGGCGGGAGGAAGCCCGCCAGCGAGAGCACCTTCAGGTCGCCGCTTGCGGGGACCGACTGCGGCACGGGCGGGGCGGAGCGGCCCAGCGCGATCGACGCCCCGATCACGGCGGCCATCAGCACGCCCTCGGTGAGCGCGAGATGGCGGAAGCGGAGCCGCTCGCCGAGCCGTGCGCGCTGGAGGGCGCCGAGCACGGCGAGGACGACGAGGCCGAGCGCCTTGGCGAGCACGACCCGGCCGTAGCCGGTCGCGAGCAGGTCTCCCCAGCCCGACAGCCGGATCCCGGCGCTGATCAGGCCGCTGAGGGCCAGCGAGAGCACCGCGGCCAGGGCCCAGGGCGAGTAGCGGCGGACCACGACGCCGAGCACCTCGTCGTCCATCCGCCCGGCGAGCAGCGCGATGGCCAGCAGCCCGCCCGCCCAGACGGTCACGGCGACGAGGTGCAGCGCCATGGCGTTGACGGCGTTGATGTGGTCCAGGCTCGCCCCGGCGTGCCCCACCAGCCCCAGCGACAGCGTGCCGAGCCCGGCGAAGGAGAGGCCCCAGCAGGCCAGCACGGTGGAGCGGGCAAGGGCGTAGGCGAGCGTCGCGAGCGCGGCGAGCACGGCGACGAGCATCTGCAGGCGCCCCAGCGCCCCACCCATCGCGACGTCCCAGACGTTCAGCGCGGTGCCGGCACCGGTCGCCTCGAGCCCGCCGAGCGGGATCTGCGCGAGGGCGGCGAGGGTCCACAGCAGCGCCCCGGCCGCGGCGAGGCGCACGGCCCGGCGGCGCAGCGGGTCCAGCACCGTCACCTCGCGGCGCGAGGGGCCGGGCAGCAGGAGCACGGCGGTCGCGCCCGCGCCGACGGCGAGCAGCAGGCCGAGGTGGTGCAGCGCCCGCACCACGGGCAGCCCGAAGGTCACCAGCGGCGAGGCGGGCACGAGGGTCGCCGGGGACAGCGCCCCGGTGGCGAGCATGCCGAGCCCCGCGGCGAGCAGGGCCAGCAGGAGCAGGAGGG
>NZ_JAKJJW010000044.1:0-23756 GCF_025669985.1 Brachybacterium atlanticum
TCATCGTCTTGGTGAGCCATCACCTCACCAACAAACTGATAGGCCGCGAGTCCATCCCCCACCGATAAATCTTTCCAACACCCACCATGCGATGAGTGCTCCTATCCGGTATTAGCCACGATTTCCCGAGGTTATCCCGAAGTGGAGGGCAGGTTACTCACGTGTTACTCACCCGTTCGCCACTAATCAGGCGGTGCAAGCACCACCGTCATCGTTCGACTTGCATGTGTTAAGCACGCCGCCAGCGTTCGTCCTGAGCCAGGATCAAACTCTCCATGAAAATCATGAAAAACTATAAACCTGACAAAATAAACAAACAACCAGCATTAACTGCTGTATCATCCGTTATAATCTGCCATTCAAAATAATGGCATCGATAAACAGACACGCTATTGAGATATCAAGCAACACGCGCACTCAGCGTTTTGAACCTTTTCAAGTTCTTCGCCCTGAGGCAACCCGTCTAACTTAGGACTTCCGCTCCCCCGAGTCAAATCGCAGCGGTGTGATCCGCGCCGCGATCCTCTTCCGAGAACCTTCTGCCCCAGGTCAGGACCAGTTCCAACCTATCGACCATGGGCCGATCCGCTGTCCCGATCTCCTGGGCACGAGGAAGAACATTACGGGGGTTCCGAGACCCCGTCAAGCCAGAACGGCCCTTTTCGAGGTGGCCTCGACCACATTGCCCAGAAGGCCCTGCGGAAGTCTCCTCCTGTGCCTCGGTCGTGGCCTCCGAGGCGGCCCCGGTGCTCCCAGGAGTTCTTCGTGAATGCTGCGCTGGGCATCCCCGGTGCCAGCGCCCCTCGTACCGTTGGCGTCCACGTTGCCCGTCCGCTCATACCGCTCCGCCAGCCTCCTGATCCCCGGCGTCGTGCCGCTCCGGCGTTCGTCCTGGAACGAGCCAGGGTCCTTCCGGCTCGGTGCCCGGCCAGGGGTTCGATGCCGTTGCGCTCCCCCAGATGCCTGACAGCCCACCGCCCCGTGACCCCGCATCGCATCCTGCGACTGCCGACCGCTTCGCTCCCCTGCTCGCCGGATGCTCTCGATCCTCGTCCTCTCTCACGGCCCTCCGGTCGGCATGACGAACGTGTCCCTCTGCGCCCATCGATCCTCCCCATCCCCTCTGTCGATTCACGCGACTCGCTCTTCTCCGCTTCCGTTGGCGAGCGGACGTCTTCCAGCACCCCTCCGCCCCGGCCCACCCCGTCTCTCCTGTGCCGCCCGGCTCGGCATGGTCCTGCGAACGCGCTCCCGGGCACGGACCGTCCTCCGCCGGCGTCGCGGTTTCCCCCGTCAGCGCTGCTGTCGTGCTACTACCGGCCGGGGTGCGCGAACCGCGCGCCCCTCCCTCCGCTCGTCGGCCCGTGCGATCAGCTCCTCCGTGGCGAGTGTCCGCGCACGGGGCACCAGCTCTCCGAGGGCAGGAGTCCTCGTCGGTCTCCGTGCCCGCACGGGCTGCGGTCCATGGCCGTCCCGCGTCGGAGCGGATCGTGACCCACCCCTGAGTCACCCCGTTGACATGGCCAGATCACTCGACCCCGCACTCTTCGCCCCCGCTGCGACGGCATCGCTGCCCGCATCCCCTGCTGCAACAGCTGTCAGCTGGTTCCCGCAGGGTTCCCCCCCCTTTACACGCTGTGGCAGCCCTGCACGGCGGGCGGCACGGTCACCGAGGCCCCCACGCGGAGCCCCGCAACGCAGCGCCCGGCACCAGCCGCCTATCCCTGCTCCGCATGCCGCGCAGCACTCGCGGCACGGTGACTCCCTTCCTCCGCAGGATCTCGAACAACGCAGTTCAGCCCCGCCGCACGGCAGGCCGGGAGAGGAGACACGATCGGCCGCACTCCTCTGGACGAGGGCGTCGGCCTCCCCGGCTCAGGCTGCGGCCCCATCCCCGGCTCGGTCTCCACCGACATCGGAACGATCCTCGCCCGCCCCGAGGGCGCCGCCCCGGGCGTCGGCGAGGGCATGCTGGGCTTCCTGGGCTCCATCAGCAGGTTCGCCCGCATGCTCTTCGGGTCGGTGACATTGCCGCACTATGATCTGGACGGATGCTAGGGTCGAAGTCGATAGCCTAGCTACGTACGTCACGACGGACAACGGGAGGTCGCCGTGATCGGCACCGCTGCGACACGAACGGCCGGGACGTCCGACGAGGACCATGTGATCCTTCTCGACTCCGACGGCTCCCCCCGCGGGATGGCGCCACGCGCCACCGTCCACTCCGTCGACACACCGCTCCATCTGGCCTTCTCCTGCCACCTGGTGCGCGAGGACGGGGCGGTGCTGCTGACGCGCCGGGCGCTCTCGAAGCGCACCTGGCCCGGAGTGTGGACGAACGCGTTCTGCGGCCACCCACGCCAGGGTGAGACCCTCGAGGAGGCGATCTCCCGCCGCGCCTCCGATGAACTCGGCCTCCAGGTGCGGGAGGTGCGGCTGGCCCTGCCCGACTTCCGGTATCGCGCCGTAGACGCCTCCGGCATCGTCGAGAACGAGGTATGCCCCGTCTTCACCGCGATCCCCCAGGGCGAGCCCGTGCCCTCACCCGAGGAAGTCATGGATCTGCGGTGGGTGACGGCGGACGAGCTCGCCGCGCTCGCACGCCTGGCGCCTTGGACGCTCAGCCCCTGGGCCGTCGCGCAGCTCGAGCAGCTGGGCGACCGGCTCGGACGTCTTCCGGCAGAAACCTCATGAGCATCCCCTGCCCTCCTGGCGTCGACCACGAGATCAGACGTCTCCTCCGTCGTGGCACCGCGCTCGGGGGCGCAGCGGCCTCCGCGGACCACCATCTGCTGTGGAACGCGCTCGGCGCGGCCACACAGGGCGGCAGGAGGTTCCGGCCCGCCCTCCTGCTGGCCACCCACGACTCCCTGGGAGGCTCACGGCACGAGGCCGCGATCCAGGTCGCGGCCGCGGTCGAGATCCTGCACACGGCTTTCGTGGTCCAGGACGACGTGATCGACGGCGACCAGATGCGGCGCGGCGCACCGAGCCTGCCCGCCTCCGTGGCCGCGACAGTGCGCCGCGGGGGTACCACCGCGCACACCGCACGCCGGGTCGGCGATGCTGCCGGGATCCTCGCAGGCGACCTCGGCCTGATCACAGCCCTGCGCGCGGTGGCCGGATGCTCGGCGCCTGCCCCCGTGGTCGCCGCTCTCCTGGACCTGATGGAGAGCTCGCTGCACGCCACGGCCGCCGGGGAGATCGCCGATGTGCAGCTGCCGCTCCGGCCCGCCGAGCGGCCGGAGACGCTCCAGGAGGCGCTGACGGTCGCCGAGCTGAAGACGGCGGTGTACTCCTTCCAGCTCCCCCTCCACGCCGCCGGACTGCTCGCCGAGGCGTCGCCGGACCGTCTCGAGGCGCTCGACGCGATCGGTGCTCTGCTCGGCATCGGCTTCCAGCTGGTCGACGATCTCCTCGGCGTCTTCGGCGACGAGGAGCGCACCGGCAAGAGCGCGCTGGGGGACCTGCGCGAGGGCAAGCGCACCGCCCTCGTCGCCCACGCCGCGACCACGGCTCACTGGTCGCAGCTGAGAACGCTGCTGGGGCGCGAGGACCTCACCGACGAGGAGGCGCGCAGCGCCCGTGACCTGCTCGCCGCGAGCGGATCCCGCGACTGGGTCGAAGAACTTGCCCGATGGCATCTGACCAGCGCAGTCGACGCCGCTGCACGCCACGACCTCCCGCCCGCGTTCAGCGAGGCTCTCGCTGCCACCATCGCGGAGATCCACGGCGGCCTCGAGCTGCTGCTGCCGCCGGACGTGTCGGGAGGAGAGCCGACCGGGCCCGATCCCGGCGCGGCCGCGTGCTCGCAGAGCGCCGCCGCACAGCGTGACGCCGCCTCGCAGCGAGCCAGCGCATGAACGGCTCCGCCGGTCCCGACGCCCCGCTGGTGCTCGTCACCGGCGCGAGCGGGTACATCGGCGGCCGACTCGTGCCGGCAGCGACCGAACCCACCGCGGTGTCAGCCGGGACCGGGGCCCCCGCGCCCTCCCACGCAGGGCCCGGCGCCGCTTCACCCACCGTCGACGACGAGGAGTCCGCATGACCGCCGCGAGCACCCCCGACCATTCGGCCGCCGCGCATCGCCGCCGGGAGGGCCGACGGCGCACCGGCCCCCACCCGCTGGGCCGGCACCTCGCGGTGACCCTGGCCTTCCTGCTCGCGATGGCGGGCACGGCCGTGGGTGTCGGCGCCTTTGGCGGAGCACCGATCGACGAGGCCGCCGGCGGCCTGCTCTCCGCCGATGCGACCCACCTCGCTCCCGCGACCCCAGCCTTCCGGATCTGGTCGGTGATCTACCTGGGGCTCGGCGCGTACACGCTGTGGCAGTGGTGGGACCGGCACGACCACCGCGGGATCGCCGGCCTCACGATCGCCTCGCTGCTGCTGAACGCCGCCTGGATCCTCGTTGTCCAGGCCGGAGCGGTCGCGCTGAGCGTACTGGTGATCCTGGTGCTGCTGATCGTGCTCGGCGCTCTGTTCCGTCGTCTCACGGCCAGTCCTCCTGCCGGGGCGGTCGAGCGAGTCGTCGTCGACGGCACCTTCGGGCTGTATCTGGGCTGGGTGAGCGTCGCGACCTGCGCGAACATCGCGGCGGCGCTCAAAGGCGCGGGCTTCTCGGGCTTCGGGGCTCCCGAGGTCCTCGCCGTGCTGGTGCTGCTCGCGGTGGCCGTGGTCGGCGTGGCGCTGACCCGGGCCGGTCGCCGCCCGGTCGCCGCGCCCGCGGCGGTGGTCTGGGGTCTGCTCTGGATCGCGGTCGGCCGCGCGACCGATGCGCCCTCGTCGCCGGTGGTCGCGACCGCCGCGGCGACTGTCGCCGCGGTGATCGTCCTGGCGACCCTGTTCGCCGTGCTGCGGCCGCCCCGGCGCCTCGAGGACGCGCACGGTCCCGCCGGGGTGCGGCCCTCCGACGGTGGTGCGCGATGAGCACGCAGCGCCTCGCCCCGGACGCGCTGACCCTCTACGACCGGGTCGCGCAGCGCAGCGCCGGCTGCGTGATCGCCGGCTACTCGACCTCTTTCGGCTGGGCGACGCGCCTGCTCGAGGAACCCGTGCGCACCCATGTTCGCAGCCTGTACGCCCTGGTCCGCCTGGCCGACGAGATCGTCGACGACCCCGACTCGGGCCTCGACCCGGCCGCCAGGGCACGCGCCCTCGAGGAGCTCGCCGCCGAGACCGCTCGTGCGGTCGGCGGCACCCGCTCCACGAACCTCGTCGTGCAGGCCTTCGCCATCACCGCACGCCGCCACGGCATCGGTCCGGAGCTCATCGACCCCTTCTTCGACTCGATGCGTGCGGACCTCACCGTCACCGCCCACGACCCTGAGAGCCTCGCGCAGTACGTGCACGGGTCGGCCGAGGTGGTGGGCCTCATGTGCCTGCGAGTCTTCGTCGACGGCGACGAGGCGGCAGCTGCGCGCCTCGCCCCCGCGGCGAGCGCGCTCGGCGCCGCCTTCCAGAAGGTGAACTTCCTGCGCGACCTCGCCGAGGATCACGACGGCCTGGGCCGCGACTACGTTCCCGGGGTGGACGTGGACCGCCTCGACGACGCGCAGCGGGACCTGCTGCTCGACGACATCGACGCCGACCTCGCCCGCGCCGCGACCGCGCTGCCCCATCTCCCCTCCTCGAGCCGCGCCGCTGTCACCGCCGCGCACGGCCTCTACTCGGCGCTCTCGCGTCGACTGCGCCGCACCCCCGCGGCCCGGATCCGCCGCACCCGCGTGCGGGTCCCGGAGCCGAAGAAGGCCCTCGTCATCGCCCGCGCCGTGCTCGCGGCGCGCCGTGGAGCGGCCCGATGAACCGGCGGACGACGAATCCCGGCACCGGGTCCCGCCCGTCGGCCGTGATCATCGGCGGCGGCATCTCGGGCCTCGCCACCGCGGCGCTCCTGGCCCGGGACGGCCACGAGGTGGACCTGGTCGAGGCGCGGGAGGAGCTCGGCGGCCGCGCCGGCAGCTGGGAGCGCGACGGGTTCCGCTTCGACACCGGACCGTCGTGGTACCTGATGCCGGAGGTGTTCGACCATTTCCTGCGCCTGCTGGGCACCTCCGCCGCGGAGGAGCTCGACCTGCGCCCTCTCGACCCGGCGTATCGCGTCCTGTGCGAGGGGTACGAGGAGCCGTTGGACCTGAGCGCCTCCGCCGCCCGCAATGCCGACCTGTTCGAGCGGATCGAGCCCGGGGCGGGGCTGGGCCTGGCCCGCTATCTCGACTCCGCCGCGAGCACCTACGACATGGCTCTCGAGCGCTTCCTGTACACCTCGTTCACCTCGCCGCGGTCGCTGCTCCACCCCGCTGTGCTCGCCCGCGGCCCGCAGCTGCTGCGCCTGCTGGCCGAGCCGCTGGACCGCTTCGTCGCGCGCCGTTTCCGCGACCCCCGCCTGCGACAGGTGCTCGGCTACCCGGCTGTCTTCCTCGGCTCCTCCCCGGACCGCACTCCGAGCATGTACCACCTGATGAGCGCCCTGGACCTCACCGGCGGGGTGCAGTACCCGCAGGGCGGTTTCACTGAGCTCATCGACGTGGTCGCGCGGCTCGCGGTCCGTCACGGCGCACGCCTGCACACCGGCACCCGAGCCACCCGGGTCCTCACCGAGGACCACCGCGGCGGGCGCCGGCGCGGTGCGCACCTCGGCGGAGGGCCGGGCCGCCGAGTCGCGGCCCGCGGGGTCGAGATACGCACGGCCGACGGGGAGGTGCGCGAGCTGCGCGCCGACGTGGTCGTCGCGACCGCCGACCTCCACCACGTCGAGACCGAACTGCTGCCGCGGCGCCTTCAGACCTATCCCGCCTCCTGGTGGAGCCGCCGCACTCCCGGCCCCGGCGCGGTGCTGGTGCTGCTGGGCGTGCGCGGGGCCCTGCCCGAGCTCGCCCATCACACGCTGCTGTTCACCCGGGACTGGGACGAGAACTTCGGGGCGCTGCGGGAGGGGCGGGTGCCCTCCCCGGCCTCCAGCTACGTATGCCGCCCCTCCGCGACGGATCCCTCGGTCGCCCCGCCCGGCCACGAGAACCTCTTCGTGCTCGTCCCCGTCCCGGCCGATGCGTCGCTGGGCCGCGGCGGCGTGGACGGCACCGGCGATCCCGCGATCGAGGCGATCGCCGAGGAGGCGATCGAACGGCTCGCAGAGGAGGCCGGGATCCCCGATCTCGCCGAGCGGATCGTGGTGCGCCGCACGATCGGCCCTGGGGAGTTCGCGGAGGACCTCGGCGCCTGGTCCGGGAGCATGCTCGGTCCCGCCCACACCCTGCGCCAGAGCGCCTTCTTCCGGGCCCGCAACGCCTCGCGGCGGGTGGAGGGGCTGCTGTACGCCGGCTCCAGCACGCTGCCCGGGATCGGACTGCCGATGTGCCTGATCAGCGCCGAGCTGGTCGCGAAGCGACTGCGCGGCGACCGCTCGTCGGCGCCGCTGCCCGAACCCGACCGCGACGCGGGGGCGCACGCATGAGCGGGGTCGTGTACCTGTTGTGCCTGCTGACGGTGCTGGGCTGCATGGTGCTGCTGGACCGGCGCTTCCGCCTGGTGCTGTGGCGGGCGACGCGCCGCGGCGCGATCGTGCTCGCCGCCGGGATCGCGCTGTTCCTGGCCTGGGACCTGGCGGCGATCGCGTCGGGCCACTACCGGATGGGCGGCAGTCCGCTGATGAGCGGGATCGAGATCGGGCCGGAGCTGCCGCTCGAGGAGCTCGTGTTCCTCGCCTTTCTCTGCTATGTCACGCTCGTGGTGTGGGGGCTGGTGGATCTGCTGCTGGGTCGACGACGGCAGGCCCCGGCCCGATGGGAGGAACCATGAGCTACGCCGCCCTGGCCGGGCTCTTCCTGCTTCCCGTGCTGCTGGTGACGGTGCTGGCCGCCGTGCGGCGCCGGCCCGGACCGCGCTGGTGGCTGACCACCGGCGCGACCGTCGCGGCGCTGCTGGCGCTCACGATCGTGTTCGACTCGCTGATGATCGCGGCGGACCTGTTCCGCTACGCCGAGGAGGACCTGCTGGGCGTGCGGCTCCTCCTCACCCCGCTCGAGGACCTCGCCTGGCCGCTCGCGGCAGGGCTCCTGCTCCCCTCGCTGTGGCTGCTGCTGACCCCGCAGGAGGAACGATGAGCGTCCTGTCCGCCCCGCGCCCGGGCACGCTGTCCCAGCTGCTGGGCACCTCGCGCCCGCTGAGCTGGATCAACACCGCCTACCCCTTCGCCGCCGCGTACCTGCTGGCCGGCGGCGGCGTCGACGCGGCGCTGCTGGTGGGCACGGTGTTCTTCCTCGTCCCGTACAACCTGCTGATGTACGGGGTGAACGACGTCTTCGACCACGAGTCCGACCTGCGCAATCCCCGCAAGGGCGGGGTGGAGGGGATCGTGCTGGACCGGCGCGTCCACCGCACGACCCTGTGGGCGGCGGGCCTCGGCTCGCTGCCCTTCGTCGTGGCGCTGCTGGTGCTGGGCAGTCTCGCCTCCGGGGCGGTGCTGCTGGTGGTGCTCGCCGCGGTGGTGGGGTACTCCGCCCCCGGGATCCGGCTCAAGGAGCGGCCGGGGCTGGACTCGCTGACCTCCGCGATCCACTTCGTGGGCCCGGCGGCGTTCGGACTGGTGCTGGCCGGCGGCCCGGTGGGCGCGACAGCCCTCGCCGCGCTGTCCGCGTTCCTGCTGTGGGGCATGGCCTCGCATGCCCTCGGCGCGGTGCAGGACATCCGGCCGGATCGCGAGGCGGGGATCGGCTCGATCGCGACCGTCCTGGGTGCGACGCGCACGGTGCGCCTGGTGCTGTGCCTCTATGCCGCGGCCGGCGCGCTGATGCTGGTCACGGGATGGCCGGCCGCGCTCGCGGGGCTGCTGGTGCTGCCGTATCTCGCGAGCGCCTGGCCCTTCCGCTCCCTGTCCGATGCCGACTCGGAGCGCGCCCATGCCGCCTGGCGCCGATTCCTGCGCCTGAACCTGCTCAGCGGCTTCCTGCTCACGCAGCTCCTGCTCGTGATCGCGCTGACCGGCTGATCCGAGTCCGGCCAGGCACCGGCACAGCGTCGGCGTCGGCGTCGGCGTCGGCGCAGCATCGACGCCGACGGCCGACGGCGATCAGCCGAGCATGATCCCCGCGATCGTGGCGCTCATCAGGTTCGCGAGCGTGCCCGCGAGGATCGCCTTCAGGCCGAGCTGCGCGATCTCGGGGCGACGCTCGGGGGCGAGGCCGCCGAGGCCGCCCAGCAGGATCCCCAGCGAGGAGAGGTTCGCGAAGCCGGTGAGCGCGAAGCTCGTGATCGCGGCGGTCTTGGGGCTGAAGGTGTCGATCTCGGGGCCGAAGCCGGCGAAGGCCACGAACTCGTTGACCACGACCTTCTGCCCCACGAAGCTGCCCGAGGCGACGGCCTCGTCCAGCGGCACCCCGATCATCACCATGATCGGCGCGAACACCCAGCCGAGGATCTGCTGGAAGGTGAGGTCGTCGGCGCCGAACCAGCCGCCGACCGTGCCGATCAGCAGGTTGATCAGCGCGATCAGGGAGATGAAGGCGAGCAGCATCGCGCCCACGGTCAGGGCGAGCCGCAGACCGTCAGCCGCTCCGCCGGCGGCGGCGTCGATGACGTTGCTGTAGGAGAGGGTGTCCTCCTCGTCGTCCTCCGCCGACGTCGCGGCCGACGAGGTGCCCCCGCTGGGCGCGGGCGCATCGGACGTCACGGCGGAGTCGACGGCGGTCGCGGAGATCGGCGCGGCCCCGTCGGCCGCGGCAGTGCCGACCCCCGCAGCAGTGTCGTCGGCTGCGGCGGTTCCGTCGGCTGACGGCGCCATTCCCCTGCCCTTCCTGCGGGTGGTCGCGGCGACCAGCTCCGCCTCGCGGGCGACGGCCTCGGGATCGTCCTCGGGCAGGAGGATCTTGGCCATCAGCAGCGCACCGGGGGCGGCCATGAAGCTCGCGGCGATCAGGTACTCCAGCGGGGCGCCGAGCAGGGAGTAGCCCACCAGCACGGAGCCCGCGACGGTGGAGAGACCGCCCACCATCACCGCGAACAGGCCCGAGCGGGAGAGGCTGCCGAGATAGGGGCGGATGACCAGGGGCGCCTCGGTCTGCCCCAGGAAGATGTTCGCGGCCGTGTTCACGGACTCGCCGTAGCCGGTGCCGAGCAGCCTGCCGAGGGCGCCGCCGAGCAGCTGGACGATCCACGGCAGGATCCGCCAGTGGTAGAGCACCGCGGTGAGCGAGGCGAAGAAGATGATCACCGGCAGCACCTGCAGCGCGAAGATCGTCCCTTCGCCCTCGGCCGGCAGCAGCCCGCCGAAGAGGAAGGAGATCCCCTCGGAGGAGGTGTCGATGACTGCCTGGAATCCGGCGCTCATCTGCTGCAGCGCCCATCGGCCCGGGCCCCAGTACAGGACGATCGCCCCCAGCACGAGCTGCAGCGCGAAGGCTCCCACGACGGTGCGTGGGCGGATGGCACGGCGGTTGCTGGACAGGGCGAAGGCGATGAGCAGGAGGCCTGCCATCCCTCCGATGCCCCAGAGGACGTCGAGCATCGCAGCACCTCGCAGAGAATCGGGGACAGGGGCGCGGTCGACGGCGACAGTGTAGGGGGCGCCCGGTACCGTGTCCGCCATGACCCCCGGCCGCCCCGCCCACGTGCGGACCTCCTCCGAGGTCCTCGACGACGAGCAGCTGGTCGAGGAGCTGCGCAGCCTGCTCGCCGAGGAGGACGGCTTCGGCGAGCTCGCCGCCCGCATGGCGCTGCTGGCCGACGAGCGTCGCCTGCGGATCCTGTTCTGCCTGCACGCCCATCCCCTGATCCGCAGCTCGGACCTCGCCCGGGCGATCGGAGCGCACGAGTCCACCACCTCCCACGCCCTCGCACTGCTGCGGGAGGCCGGCTGGGTGCACGCCGTGCGGACCGGGCGCGTGGTGCGCTACGAGCTGGCGAGCGGATTCGCCCACGACCTGCTGCACGAGCTCGGCTCCGGGCACCTCGACGACGTCGACCACCCGCACCACCGCGCGCACGACGGGCACCCCGGGCACGACGGGCACCCCGGGCACGACGAGCACCATGGCCACGACGGGCCCGATGGGCACCACGCGCACGGCGGACCGAGCGCGGACGACGGCTCCGGTCGGCGCACCGGCGCCTGACGCCGCACACCGCTCGGCGAGCCCGGGCAACCGCGGGCACGGCCCGCCCGGCCCCACGGCGACA
Organism: Brachybacterium atlanticum; assembly: GCF_025669985.1. Lineage (NCBI taxonomy): Bacteria > Bacillati > Actinomycetota > Actinomycetes > Micrococcales > Dermabacteraceae > Brachybacterium > Brachybacterium atlanticum. The sequence goes on from NZ_JAKJJW010000044.1 coordinate 11,173, forward strand.
CTTGTAGGCTCGTGCAAGTGACGTCCTCTGCCCCTGCCTCGGCGACCTCGGCGAACGCCCCGGCCGGCACCTCGCAGGCCGCCCACCCCGGGACAGGCCGCGCTCCCGATGCGCTCGGGGTCCGCTCGCGCGCCCGACGCTCCGCGCTGCTCCTCGCCGTGCTGGCCCTCGCCAGCCTGGCGAGCATCGTGCTGTGCGTCGGGATCGGCCCGGTGCCGATCCCCTCAGGGACGACCCTGCAGGTCATCGCGCACCACCTGGGACTGCCCGTCCCCGCGGCCCGGGAGGCCTCGGTCGACTCGATCGTCTGGGACGTGCGCGTGCCGCGGGTGCTGATGGGGGCCGCCGTCGGCGCCTGCCTCGCGCTCTCCGGTGCGGCGCTGCAGGCGATGGTCCGCAACATGCTCGCCGACCCATACATCCTCGGCGTCTCCGGCGGCGCCTCCACCGGGGCCGCGGCCGCGATCCTCTTCGGCGTCGGCGCGGCGCTGGGCGACTACGCGCAGTCGGTGCTCGCCTTCCTCGGCGCGCTCGGCGCGGCGCTGCTGGTGTTCCTCATCGCCCGGGCCGGCGGCCGTAACACCTCGCTGCGCCTGCTTCTCTCCGGCGTCGCGGTCGGCTATGCGCTCACGGCGCTGACGAACCTGCTGATCTTCTCCTCCGACTCCGCCGAGGGCTCCCGCTCGGTGATGTTCTGGATGCTCGGCTCCCTCTCCCTCGCCCGATGGAACGCCTTCCTGTGGGTCGCACTCATCGCGGCGGTGCTCGGCGCGATCGTGCTCCTCGCGGGCGCCCGCGTGCTCGATGCGCTCAGCGCCGGCGACGAGATCGCCCACGGCCTCGGGATCCACCCCGACCGCGCCCGCATCGGCTTCCTGCTGGTCGTCTCGCTGTGCACCGCCGCCGCGGTCGCGGGCGCAGGATCGATCGGCTTCGTGGGCCTGGTGATCCCGCACCTCGCCCGCCGTCTCGTCGGTGCCCGCCACCGCGTGCTGATCCCCGCCTCCGCACTGCTGGGCGGGCTGTTCCTGCTGTGGGCCGATGCCTTCGCCCGCGTGGTCATGCAGCGGCGCGAGCTGCCCATCGGCGTGCTCACCGCCGCGATAGGCGCCCCCTTCCTGCTGATCCTCGTGCGCCGGCTCCACGCCCGGCAGCGCTGACCCCTCTCCCCGCTCGAAGGAGCACGATGCCTCGCACGTCCCTCCCCCAGGCCGACGCCCTCGGGCCCGACGTGATCGGATCCGAGGTTGCGGAGCCCGGCTCCCCCGGGCCCGTCGGCCACGGCCCCAGTTCCGCACCGCTGCGCCGCCGCACCCTGATGGCAGGTCTGTTCGGCGCCGTCGGCCTCATCGCCGCCTGCGGCTCCTCGGACGGGAGCACAGGGGACGGAGGCTCCGACGGCGGCGGCGGTTCGGCTGGGGGCTTCCCGCTCGAGCTCGCGAACTGCGAGGCGACGCTGACCTTCGACGCCCCGCCCGAGCGGATCGTGCTGCTGGAGTCCGCGCCGGTGACCACGCTGGACGGCATCGGGGTGCTGGACCGGGTGGTCTCGCGGGCCGGCGCCTTCCCGCCCGGCTGCTACGACGAGGACCTCGCCGCACGCATCGAGGCGATCCCGACGCTCAGCGACGAGATCGACGACTCCGGTCATCTGCAGATCTCCCAGGAGATGGTGATCGCGCAGGAGCCCGACATCGTCTTCGGCCTGCCGGACGGCGTCACGCGTGAGGCGATGGCGGATGCGGGCGCGCAGGTGGTGGTGCAGAACGTCTACTGCGCGACCGGCGGGCACCGCGCGAGCTTCGAGACGCTGCACGAGCAGATCGACGTCTACGGGCGGATCTTCGACCGCGGCGAGCAGGCCGAGCAGCTCGCCACCTCCCTGCAGGAGCGGATCGATGCCGTCTCCGAGTCCGCGAAGGACCTCGCCGCCGCCACCGCCGCGGTGCTCTATCCCTCCGTGGGCGGCGGGCCTCTGTACGCCTACGGCGCCGCCTCGATGGTGACCGCGCAGCTGCACGCGCTCGGGATCGAGAACGTCTTCGCCGACACCGAGGAACGCGTGTTCGAGATCAGCGCCGAGCCGCTGCTGGCCGCCGACCCGGACGTGCTGATCGTGCTCCACCAGACCGATGGCGACGGCTCGGACGTCGCCGAGGAGATGATCTCGCAGGACCAGCTGGGCGGCCTCCGCGCCGTGCAGGACCGGGCGCTGCTGCCGCTGCTGTTCAACTTCGCCGAGCCCGCCTCCCCGCTGGTCGTCGACGGGCTCGAGCGGATCCACGAGTGGCTCGTGGAGCTCGAGGGATGACCGGGCCGGGGCTCGCCGCGCCCGTGCTGTCCGCGCACGGGCTGCGCCACTCCTACGGCGCCTCGCCCGTGCTCGACGGGATCGATCTCGAGGTGCACGACGGGGAGGTGCTCGGCCTGGTCGGCCCCAACGGCAGCGGGAAGACCACCGCGCTGCGGATCCTGCACCGCTCGCTGGTGCCGGAGGCCGGGCAGGTGCTGCTGGACGGCCGCGATCTCGCCGAGCTGCCTGGCCGCGAGCGCGCCCGGTCGATCGCGGTGATGGCGCAGGAGCTCAGCGGCGAGGTGCCCCTGACCGTCGCCGATGTGGTGCTGCTGGGCAGGATCCCGCACTCCGGCGCGTTCGGAGAGACCGGCGAGGCGGACCTCGAGATCGCGACCGAGGCCCTGGAGAGCGCCGGCGCCCTGCATCTGGCGCGACGGGAGTTCGGCCTGCTCTCCGGAGGGGAGAAGCAGCGGGTGCTGATCGCCCGCGCCCTCGCCCAGCAGCCCCGTGTGCTGCTGATGGACGAGCCGACGAACCACCTCGACATCGGCTCCCAGCACCACGTGCTCGAGGTGGTGCGTGCGCGGGGTCTCGCGACCGTGGTGGTGCTGCACGACCTGAACCTCGCCGCCCGCTACTGCGACCGCGTGGCCCTGCTGGACGGGGGCCGGGTGCGCGCCGAGGGCCCGCCCGCAGTGGCGCTCGAGGTGGGACTCGTCGGCGCGACCTACGCCGTCGCCGCCGAACGGGCCCTCGCCGCCGACGGCACCACCCAGTTCCTCTTCCGCGGCCCGGACGACGCCGCGGCCGCCGGCCGCCGCTGACCCGTCGCTCGTCTCGCCCTCTCCGCCCTGACCCCCCGGGGCGCCCCGCCGCCTCTGCCCCGACCACCCCTGGAGCCGCCCCGATGACCCGCACCGCCGCCGAGGACCAGCAGGCCTGGAACCGCTACTGGACCCGTTGGGCCGCCGAGTACGACGAGCACCAGCTGACCCGCCTCTCCCTGCCCGGCGAGCGCGAGGCCTGGTCGCGGGCCTTCGGCGCCGCGCTGCCGCCCGGCACGCGCGAGGTGCTCGACCTCGGCACGGGCAGCGGCAACGTCGCCCTGCTCCTCGCGGCCGACGGCTACGACGTCACCGGCATCGACCTCTCCCCCGGCATGCTCGACGAGGCGCGCGCGAAGCTCGAAAGCCATCCGAACCCTCCGACCTTCCTCGAGGCGGACGCGACGGATCCGCCGTTCCCGCACCGCAGCCTCGACGCGATCGTCTCCCGCTATCTGCTGTGGACGCTGCGGGACGCCCCGACGGCGCTGCGGCGCTGGCACGAGCTGCTGCGCCCGGGCGGCGCGCTGGTCGCGATCGACGGGCAGTGGTTCGAGCCCGAGGACGACGGGGGTGCGCCGCCCGCGACCCCGCGCCAGGAGCATTTCGCCGAGGCCTACGACGCGCAGGCCGTGGACCAGCTCGCCTTCGCCCGCGCCGGGGTGGAGCGGATCTGCGCGGCCTGGGAGGAGGCGGGCTTCGTCGACGTGCGCGCCGACCCGCTGCCGGAGCTGCTCGAGCTCGACCGCGTCCACGGCGTCGCCCCGGGACACTCCCCGCAGCTGCTGCATCGCTTCTCCGCGCGCCGCGCAGGCTGAGCACCGCTCACGCGATTCCGGACCTCGAACGACATCGTTCACCAGCCACCACTGTGCGCCACTCACCTTGATGCTCTGCCCGTCGGGGATCAGTTCTCCGGGGATCAGTCCGCCTGCGGGCGATCGAGACAGACCACGTGGAGGGAGTCCGGGGACCAGCAGTGCCCGCCCGCGGTCCCCAGCACACCGTGGAGACGGGCGAGATCGCGCCCTCCCGATCCGTCGACCGCACACAGCCGCAGGAGCGGGTCGGCACCGCCGGCACCCTCCTCCCCCGAAGGGTGGCTGACATAGGCGACCAGCCGTCCGTCCGGGGAGACCTGCGGGAAGCGGTTCACGCGCTCGTCGTGGGTGAGCTGCTCGATCCCGGTGCCGTCGGGTCGCATGCGGAACAGCTGCGCATGTCCCGGCGCGGCGGGGTCGCTCTCCGCGTCGAAGACGGCCCAGCCGCCGCCGTGCGCTTCGCCCGGCGGGTCAGGGGCCGCTCCGCGATCGCGACCGCGGTCGGCCGGAGCGACCGGGACCCCTCCGGCGCCGGGGACGCGGACGACCCGCGGGGGGATCCAGGTGCCGTCCGCGAGCCGGCACGCGCCGACGCGGGTGAGGACGACCTCGTCGATCCCGCCCCCTGCGGCCCCGGTCGCTCCGGCGACGGGGCCCGCCGGGGCCGGGGCGGGGCCGAGCCGCTGCGGCTCCCCTCCCCCGACGGGGATGCCCCACTGCGCGCCGCCTGCGTTCACGATCAGCGTCTCTCCCCCGTCGGGCCAGCTCACGGACTCGAGGAGCAGCTCGAAGGACTCGTGGACGACGGTGGCGCGGCCGGTCTCGACGTCGAGCACCCGGAGCCGGGAGCGCCGGCCCGGAACGCGGGACGAGGGGACCGGGTGTCGCGCCTCATGGCCGGGACTCGCCGGGCCATGCGTCGACGCCATGCCGTCCGAGCCATCAGCCATGGCGCCTCCCTCGTCGTCGAGTCCGAAGGCCCGCATGCTATGCCCGGCCCCGGGGACGAGAGCAGTGATCCGACCGGTCGGACCGGCGGGGCGTTCACCGCTCGGGCTCCCGTCGGTCGAGCGCGGACCGCCCGATGGCTCGGGGTGGGACCGCCCGGGCCGAACACCCCGCCGCCCGTATCGACACCTCCCGCTCCGAGGACGCCACGGCTCGGACTCTCAGCGCTCAGAGATCTGTGGTCGCGGTGCCGCCGGCAGGTCGGTCCCCGGTCAGGCGCGCCCTCACGATCTGTGCGACCGCGGCGACCTTCCCACCCGGCACGCCCCAGTACTGCGCGGACTCCCCGGAGAACCGCAGCAGGCCCAGGTTCTCGTCCTCGGGCCCTTCCGGGAAGTAGGCCTCGGCCGCATCGGTCCAGAGAGCCCGGATCCGAGCGCGGTCATCCTCGAGAACGGCCTTCCCGGCCACCGAGAGCCAGGTCCCTCCCTCTGCCACCGCGAGGTTCACGGCCGATCCCTGCCTCAGCGCCTCGGCATGCCCGCTGTCGAGGCCCACGAAGAACAGCACGTCCACGTCGTCACTCACCTCCTGGATCGTCATCGGATGGGAGACCAGCGCACCGTCCCGGAGCGCGGTGGTCAGCATGACCAGTTCCGTCCCTCGCAGGATGCGCACGACGTCGCTCTGTCCGAATTCCTCGATGCCGTTCATGATGTTCCTTCCCGTCGTGGTGGTTGCGCCATCGTGGCCTTTCACCGCGTGACGACTCGCGACCCCTGCAACGTACCCATCTCCGCTGCGGGAGGAGGGCTGCCGACCGTTCGGTTCCTCGCGGACTCCTCGCGATACCGGTTCGTCGTGCGGACCGACACCGCTCCGAGCTGGGTCGATGCTACGTCCGAGGTGTGCCGCCCGATCCGGTGGAGCGCACCTGGCCGAAAGAGCGCTCGGTCGGTGCGAGGTGCCGTAACGTGAAGCGAATGAGCACCACTCTCGAAGGCTCCGGCGCGTGGCGCCCTCGGACGACGGGCCGCGAGTCGATCGCGGTCGGGGTCTCCGCCGCGATCGGCCGCACGCCGCTGGTCCGCCTGGACCGGCTCTTCCCGGAGTCCGGCATCGAGATCCTCGCCAAGCTCGAATCCGCCAATCCGGGAGGCAGCACCAAGGACCGGCCTGCGCTGGCGATGGTGCGCGATGCCGTGGCCTCGGGCAGACTGCGGCCAGGCGGCACGGTCGTCGAGTCCAGCTCGGGGAATCTCGGTGTGGCCCTGGCGCGAGTGTGCCTGGAGCACGCTGTGCGCTTCGTCTGCGTGGTCGACTCGCGCACGAACGGAACCGCCGTCGCGGCGATCCGGGCCCTCGGAGGACGCATCGAGATGGTGACGGACCCCGATCCGGAGACCGGCGACCTCCTCACGGCTCGACTGCGTCGCGTCGAACGACTCCTCTCGGAGATCCCGGGGGCCGTGAACCTCCACCAGTACGGCAACCCTGCGAACCCGGCCGCCCATGAGGACGGGACCATGCGGGAGATCGCCGAAGCCACCGGTCACCGGCTCGACGTGCTGATGGCCGCGGTGAGCACCACCGGCACCCTCGCCGGATGCAGCGCCTACCTCCGACGCACCTCGATGGACACGACCACGGTCGCCGTGGACGCGGAAGGGAGCGTGCTGTTCGGAGGGACCGCAGCCCCTCGCCCTCTGCCCGGTCTCGGCGCCGGAGTGGTCACGGACATCTCCCGCACGGTCGACCCGGATCGAGTCATCCGCGTCAGCGGGCTCGACTGCGTGGTCGGCGCGCGACTTCTCGCCGAGCGCGAGGGCATCCTCGCCGGCGCCTCGACGGGAGGCATCGTGCACGCGCTGGGAACCCTCGTGTCGGACCTCGCCCCTGGGAGCCGGGTCGCCCTGATCGTCCACGACAGCGGCGTCCCCTACCTCGGCACCGTCTACGACGACAGCTGGGTGCGCACGACGCTGCACGCCGGTCCCTCCGACATCGCCACCGCGACCACGGCCCTGCGGACCCTCGCCCGCCGTGGTTGAGGGCGCTCCGGCGAGCGATCGGCCGCTCTCCCTGGCCGTCGTCGGCGACGGCCCCAAGGCGCTGTTCGCGCTCGAGGAGCTGTGCGCCCAGCTCAGCGACGCCGCATGCCACGACTCCCTCCGAGCCCTCGAGATCACCGTGGTCGCTCCGGGTCCGGTCGAGGGGACCGGCGCCGCCTATGACGTCACCCAACCGCACTCCCTGCGACTCAACGTCGACGCCGCTCTGCTGGACGTCCCGGCGACCGGGACGAGCCCGTCGTTCCGCGGCTGGCTCGCCGCAGCGCATCCCACCCTCGTCTCCGCGACCTACCCGCCGCGCGCCGTGGTCGGCGAGTACCTCCATGCGCGGTGGCGCCGGGTGCTGGCGGACATGGCCCGGACCGGGGTGACGGCGAGGACCGTGAGCGATCGCGCGGTGTCGCTCCGGCGCACGGCCGGGGATTGGGAGATCGTGACCGCGAGCCACGGCGCGCTCCCGCCGGTGGAGGAGACCCTGCTCGCCACCGGACATGCCGCGGAACACTCCGGTGCCCTGGCCCGCACCTGGTCCTCGACCATCCCGCTGCGTCCGGCGGTCCTGCCCGCCGCGGAGATGCTGGGTTCTCATGACGTCCCGCCCGGCGCGCGGGTGGCGCTGCGCGGCGGCGCCCTGACGTTCATCGACGCCGCCCTCGTGCTCACCCTCGAGCGCGGCGGGCGCTTCACCCCGCGCGCCGACGGCGTCCCCGGCCTCGTCCACCGGCGCGGCTCCGAGGAGCCGCTGGTCCTCCTGCCCACGGCGCGCCACGGCCGCCTCCTGGACGCGAAGCCCGACCCTCGGCTCCCCCTGCCGGCCGGGCTGAGCCGTGCCGTCGCCGAGGGAGTTCGACGCCTGGGCCCCACCGAACGGACCGACGTCGGCCCCGACGCCGTGATCGACCTCGTCCTGGACGTCGCCACGGCCGCCCTCGCTGCGACGGGGGCGGATCCCCACTTCGGGCGAGAGGCGGTCGAAGGCGCACTGGCCTCGGGATCCGACCCGGATCTGCACCGCGGACCGGGCCGCGCCGAGGACGCCCTGCGACGGAGCGTGGAGATCGGCCGAGGCGGACGGGCCCCCGGCCCCGCATGGATCCTCGGACGCGTCTGGGCGGGGCTCTACCGCCCCCTCACGCTCGCGGTCCGCGGTTCCGCGGCCCCCGCCGAGGAATGGGCTCGCTTCCGTCGGGCCTCCCAGGTGCTCGAGAGGTTCGCGTTCGGCCCTCCCCTCGAGGTCGCGGAGATGCTGCTGGCCATGATCGGGTCCGGGGCGCTGGACCTCTCCTGGGTGGATGCCGGCACCCGGATCTCGGCGTCGGGAGTCGAGGGCGCCCCGTACGGTCACGCCCCGCCGGACGTCGTGGTCGATGCCGTGCTGGCGCCGCCGGGGATCGTGGGGATCCTCGACCCGCTCTCGCGAGCATTGGTGGAACAGGGGCTGGTGGAGGTGCGACCGGCACGCCGCGGCGCGGCCGTGGACCACGACGGCACTGCGCTCGCCGGGGGCCGTCCCGGCGGCCGGAGCCAGCGGCAGGAGGGTCTCGCCCTGCTCGGGCGCCCGACGGAGGACCACGTCATCGGGCACGACACCCTGAACCGGCACCTCCACGACGAGCCGCGTCTCTGGGCGGCGCGGATCATCTCGAGACTGCGTCGCACCGACGCCGACCCCTCGGCCCCTCCCTGCCCGACCACGACCACCACCCCCGAGCGGAGAATCGGTTCGCGATGACCAGACCTGCCCTCTCTTCCTCGACCGCTGCGGACCCCACCGCCGATCATCCGCCGGGCGACACCGAAGCCCTGCGACGCCGCTGCGGCGGGCTCCCCCCGCTCAGCGCCCGTCTCGAGCCGTGGATGCGAGAGCTGCTGGCGGATCGTCGAGCCTGCTCCGCACTGATCGAGGAGTACGGCAGCCCGGTGAACGTCCACGAGTTCTCGGCCCTGGCCCGCAACGCCTCCGAGCTGGAGTCCGCGGCCGCCCGTCACGGCGTGCCGCTGAGGATCTTCGTCGCGCGCAAGGCGAACAAGACCCTGGGCCTGGTCGAGTCCGCGAGACGCGCCGGTCACGGGGTGGACGTCGGGAGCCACCGGGAGCTGTCCCAGGTGCTCGACCAGGGGTACGCGCCCGAGGACGTCGTGGTGACCGCCGCTGTGAAGCCACCGGAGCTGCTGCGCCTCGCCCGCGACACCGGTGTCGTGCTGGTGCTCGACAACCTCGACGAGGCCGAGGCTTTCCTGCAGGTCGCAGCGGAGAACACGACCGGTGGGCCGCAACCCGTCGCGCTGCGCCTCGCCCCGACCCCGGCCAGCGGCGTCGCCCCCACACGGTTCGGGGAGTCCGCGGCGACCTGGCAGCACTGGGCCGATCACGCCCGGACCTCCGCCGCCGGCCTCAGGATCGACGGAGTCCATTTCCATCTCCACGGCTATGCCGCGCAGCACCGCGCCCAGGCCCTCGACGAGGCGCTCCGTCTCGGCGATGCGCTCCGCGACCTCGGCCACGACCTTCGGTTCATCGACATCGGCGGGGGTGTCCCGATGTCCTATCTCGACGACGCCGGTCAGTGGGACGCGTTCTGGACAGCGCACGATGCGTCGACGAGCGACCGCGTCGACGCGGTCACGTGGCGCGGGGAGCCCCTGCGCCAGGTCTATCCGTACCACCAGGAACCGGTGCGCGGGGAGTGGCTCGAACAGGTGCTGGGCACACGGCTCCCCACCGGGGAGACCGCAGCCGTCGCACTGAGGGAGCGGGGCCTGGAGCTGCGCTGCGAACCCGGCAGGTCGCTGCTCGACGGATGCGGACTGACGCTGTCCCGCGTCGTGCAGCGCACCGCGACGAGCGATGGGGTGCCGCTCGTCGGGCTCGAGATGAATCGGACCCAGTGCCGATCCACGTCGGACGACTTCCTCGTCGATCCGCTGCTGGTCCCCGGGGACGGTCCACGCTCTGCGCCGCTGCACGCGTTCCTCGTCGGGGCGTACTGCATCGAGGCGGAGCTGATCCTGCGTCGACGGCTCGACTTCCCGCAGGGTGTCGCGATCGGTGACCTCCTCGCCTTCCCGAACACTGCCGGATACCTGATGCACATCCTCGAGAGCGCGTCCCACCAGATCCCGCTGGCCTCGAACGTCGTCCTCGGTCTTCACGGCCCCCGCCGCGACGCCATCGACGCCGTCTCCCCGCTGCGGCCGTGGGTGCAGGAGTCCGCCCCCGCGGCCGAGCGGGCAACCGGATCCGCCGCGGCCGACTGACTCGTCACGCGACGCGGCTCAGCGGTCGGCCCGTGACTCCCCGCGCGGACCGCCGGGGCGGATGCCGTACTCGCAGGTGAGCGCGGGGCTGACGCAAGGACCCTCGAGCGGCCCACCTGGCGGGCTACGCCTCCTGCTCGTTCCGCGCAGGCCGCGGATCCTGCTCCGATGCCGCCCAGCTCGCGAGCAGGCGCAGCCGCTCGGCGTTGGTCGAGCCGGGCTCGGCGGTGTAGACGAGCATGACCCGGCCGGGCTCGGCGGTCACCGCCAGCTCCTCGTAGGCGAGCTCGACCTCCCCCACCACGGGGTGGACGAAGCGCTTGGGGCCCGCGCCGTGCGTGCGCACGTCGTGCGCGCCCCAGAGCCGCCGGAAGGTCTCCGAACGGGTGGACAGCTCTCCCACCAGCTCCTGCATCACGGGGTCGTGGGGATCGCGCCCGGCCTCGGCGCGCATGATCCCCACGCACATCTCGGCGAACCACTCCCAGTCCGGGTAGAAGTCTCGCGAGGCGGGATCGAGGAACTGGAAGCGGGCGAGGTTCGGCACCCGCCCGCCGGCACCCTCCTCGCCCAGCAGCGGCGAGTAGAAGGCGCGGCCCAGCGCGTTGACCGCGACCATGTTCTGGTGCTGATCGCGCACGAAGGCGATCGCCCCGGTCAGCGAGTCCAACATCCAGCGGGTGCTCTCCCGCACGGGCGCGACCCCGCAGCTGCGGGGTCTGCGGGCCCGGCCCGAGGTGGGGATCCCATCGGCCGCGCGGGCGAGGTCGAGCAGGTGGCGGCGCTCGGTCTCGTCCATGCGCAGCGCAGTGGCGAGCGCGTCGAGCACCGCGGCGGAGGCGCCGGCGATCGCGCCACGCTCGAGCTTCGCGTAGTACTCGACGCTCACCCCGGCGAGCTCCGCGACCTCGCTGCGGCGCAGCCCCGGCACGCGGCGGGCGCCCGCGGCGTGCAGCCCCACCTCCTGCGGCGTCACCTTCGCACGGCGCGACATGAGGAACTCGCGCACCTCCGCTCTGTTGTCCATGGGGTCAGGGTAGGCCGCACCGCCCTGACGCGTCCCGTGCGAGGGGCGCCCTGTCGGTACACCCCCTGCCAGGGACTCCCCCACGCTCCGAGCAGGGCATGGAATGGACCGCGTCCCGATCAGAAGGAGAACACCCCATGCGCGCAGTCATCATGCACGCCCCCGGCGACGTCCGTGTCGAGGACCGCGAGGATCCGCGGATCATCGAGCCGACCGACGCCGTCATCCGCCTCGCCGCCACCTGCATCTGCGGCTCCGACCTCTGGCCCTACCGCGGCGCCGACGCCCCCGACCACCAGCACATGGGCCACGAGTACGTGGGCGTGGTCGAAGAGGTCGGCTCCGCGGTCGAGACCCTCGAGGTCGGCGACTTCGTGGTCGGCTCCTTCGTGATCTCCTGCGGGAAGTGCGAGATCTGCCGCGAGGGCCATCCCTCCCGCTGCGTGCACGCGATCTTCGTGGACGGGCAGATCGGCACCCAGGCCGAGAGGGCCCGGATCCCCTTCGCCGACGGCACCCTGGTCAAGACCCCCGGCATGCCCGACCCGGAGCTGATCCCCTCGCTGCTGGCCGCCTCCGACGTGCTGGGCACCGGCTGGTTCGCGGCCGACGCCGCCGGCGCCGGCCCGGGCCGGACCGTCGCCGTGGTCGGCGACGGCGCGGTGGGCCTGATGGGCGTGCTGGCCGCCCGGCAGATGGGCGCCGAGCGGATCATCGTCTTCAGCCGCCACCCCGAGCGGCAGGCCCTGGCCCGCGAGTACGGCGCCACCGACATCATCGAGGCCCGCGGCGACGAGGGCGTCGCGGCGCTGAAGGAGCTCACCGGCGGGCTCGGCGCGCACTCCACGATCGAGGCCGTCGCCACCCAGGAGTCGATGATGCAGGCGATTCGCGCTACGCGTCCCGGCGGCGCGGTGGGCTTCGTGGGCGTCTCCCACGACGTGCAGATCCCCGGGGACGAGCTGTTCTTCTCCGCGGTCCGTCTCCACGGCGGGCCCGCCCCGGTGCGCCGCTACCTGCCCGAGCTGATCGACCTGATCTGGCGTCGCGAGATCGATCCGGGGAAGGTCTTCGACCTCACGCTCCCTCTGGAGGACGCGGCCGAGGGCTACGCCGCGATGGACGAGCGCCGCGCGACGAAGGTGCTGCTCACGCTCTGAGCGGCAGGGGGCCAGGCGCGGCGACGGGACGGCCTCCCGTCGCCGCTCCATGCCGTCACGCCGCGGCCGGCGCCCTCAGCCCTGCAGGACGAGCGCGGCGACCGCCGCGTCGGCGTCGGCAATGACGAGCGCGCCGTGCAGCTGCGCGCCGGCGAGCGCCCCGGCCGCGGCGGACGCC
>NZ_JAKJJW010000045.1:0-23607 GCF_025669985.1 Brachybacterium atlanticum
CTGCGCCTACCGCTCATCGCTCCTCCAGATCATCACCACCGATGCAGTGATCATCTGAAACCGCCATATAGGCATAGAGGTACGCCAGACGCCCGTGACCGACCATGCCACCGACGGCCCCGGGCCTCGGATCGGGGGAACCGGACCCGGCAGCGCTCGGGATGCCGCGGCGGGAGGCTCAGCGCCCGGGCAGCTCGAGCGCCCACGCCTCGGCGAGCGCCCCGCGCACGCGGACCCGATCGCCGTCTGTCGGATAGAAGCGCAGAGTGCACGGGGAAACCGCGTCCGGGAGGTGCTCGAGGAGGCTCGCGTCGAGGAACAGCGTCGCGGGCCCGTCATCGGCCGAGAGAACCTCGCGCGCAGTGCCGTCGGCCCCGAGGATCTCGACCGTGACGGCCCCGCGAGTGCGCACCTCGGCCCGCGCGGGAGTCTCGAGCAAGAGCTCGACAGTGCCGCCGGCCCCGGTGGCCCCTGGCACGTCGACGTCGTCCGCCGCCTCCAGGGGCAGCGCCTCGGCCCGCAGCGCGCGCAGCTCCGGGACCGGCGCGCTGCGCAGCTCCTCCCCGTCGAGCCGCAGCTCCCGCGGGAAGGTGAGCACGCCCGCCCAGCCCTGGGCGTCGGTCTGCTCCTGGGTACGCTCCAACGCCTCCCATGACCAGCCCCACAGCAGCACCCGGCCGCCCTCGGCGTCGACGACGGCCTGGGGTGCGTAGAAGTCGGGACCGATGTCGACCTGCCCCCCGGCGGTCGGAGCGAAGCGCGGCGCGCCGTCCGGGCCGTCGACGAGGTCCCCCACCAGGTAGTCGACCTGGAGGGTGGAGCGCTCGTGGGTGGAAGGGTGCCCCCAGCGGGACAGCAGCAGCACCCAGCGCCCGCCGACGGGCACGAGCTGCGGGCACTCCCAGAGATCGGCGGGCGAGTGCCCGGCGGCGACAGGGTCGTCCCCGTGCAGCAGCGTGCCGACGAGCTCCCAGTTCTCGAGGTCCTCGCACGAGTACAGCAGCAGCGTCGGCACGAAGCGACCGCCCTCGCGCACCCCCGCGCCTTGGATCCCCCAGCGCTTCCCGCCGTAGGTGAACACGAAGGGGTCGCGGATCCCGATCAGTCCGGGCACCTCGGGCACCTCGGCGGCGACCACGCCGGTGCGGACCAGCTCGGTGCCGCTCTCATCGAGGCGGGTGACGAGCACGCGGGCGAGCTGGTTCTCGATACCGTCGACCCCGGAGTAGACGAGTGTGGGGACGGCGGGAGCACCGGGCTCGCCTGCGACGGGTCCGGCGGACAGCTCGGCACCCTCGGCGGCGCTCGCGTCGGGCGCGTGGTCGAGGAGTCCGACGCCGCTCCAGCAGCCGCCCTGGTCGGCCTCTCCCGGCCGGGGCACGGGGCCCAGCGGCTCCTCGCGCCAGCTCACCAGATCCGAGGAGGACATGTGCCCCCAGTGGATGTGCTCGTGGCGGGTGGAGGCGGGGTTGTACTGGAAGAACACGTGCCAGCGGCCGTCGGCGGTGGGGTGGATGCCGTTGGGGTCGTTGATCCAGCCGAGCGGGTGGACGCGGTGGAGGGCCGGGAAGCCGAGGTCGAGGGTGTCGGTCATCGTGATGCTGCTCCTGGTGACGTGGGGGCGGGGACGGTGGGCAGCGGTCATCTCGAGGACCCGGCGGTGAGGCCCTCGCGCAGGTATCGCTGGCCGAAGAGGAAGACCACCACGGCGGGAACCATCGAGAGAATCACCCCTGCGAGCACGACCGAGATCGAACCCGTGCCGAGGTTGCCCTGGAGGGTCACGAGGCCGAGCGGCAGGGTGTAGTTCTGCTCGGAGATCATGAAGATCAGCGGGCGGAAGAACTCGTTCCAGTGGTAGTTGAAGGCGAGGACGCCCACGATCGCCATGCCGGACAGCGCCAGCGGCGCATAGATCGAGAAGAAGGTGCGCCAGGGGCTCGCCCCGTCGAGCGCCGCTGCCTCCCCCAGCTCGAGTGGGAGGCCCAGGAAGTACTGACGCATCAGGAACGTCCCGAAAGCAGTGGGGATCGCGGGGAGGATCAGCGCGAGCAGCGTGTCGGAGAGCCCCATGCCGCGGATGATCATGAACACCGGCACGATCGTGACCTGCACCGGAACCATCATCGTCGAGAGCACGATCGCGAACAGGGCATTCTTGCCGCGGAACTCCATGCGGGCGAAGACGTACCCCGCCATCGCGGCGGTGAGCATCTGGCCGATCGCGACGACGCCCGTGACCAGGGCGCTGTTGAGCACCAGCAGCGGCACCGCGATCTGCTCGAACACCGCGGTGTAGCTCGAGAAGTCCGGTGACGTGGGGAAGAAGCTCGGGGGGAGGCTGAAGGACTCCGCGGCGGGCCGGAGCGAGGTGGTGAACGTCCACCACACCGGACCGAGGGTGAGCACGGCAGCGACGAACAGGGCGGAGTACTTGGCGAGGGCGGGCAGGCGGCGTGTCATCGGGGGTCCTTCCGGACGGGGACAGGGGCGCTCGCGACGGCGGGAGCGCGGCTCACTGATAGAAGACGAAGCGTCGGGCGAGGCGGAACTGGGCGGCGGTGACGAGCATGATCAGGACCATGAGGACCAGGCCGATCGCGCTGGCACGCCCGAACTCGAGCTCGCGGAAGGCGCTCTCGTAGATGACCATCACGACCGTGCGGGTGGAGTCCCCGGGCCCGCCGCGCGTGAGCACGTAGGGCTGGTCGAAGACCTGCAGCGCGGAGATGATCGCCATCACCGAGGCGACCAGCACGGTGGGACTCACCAGCGGCAGGGTGAGATGGCGGAACTGGCGCCAGCCGGTCGCCCCGTCGATGGAGCCGGCCTCGTAGATCTCGGTGGGGATCGAGCTCAGGCCCCCGATGAACAGCAGGAACGAGAAGCCGAAGTTCTGCCACACGTACACCGCGATCACCACGACCATCGCCCACTGCGGGCTGGTCAGCCAGGGCACGGCCGGGATCCCCACCAGCGAGAGCAGCCAGTTGATGACGCCGTAGCTCTCGTTGAACAGGTACTTCATGAGGATCGAGACGCTCGCGGCGGACAGCACGAGGGGGAAGAAGAAGGTCGAGCGGAAGAACACTCGCAGCCACGGAGGCATCCGGGAGCTGACCAGCACGGCGAGCAGCATCGCGATGACGAGCTGGGCGGCGACCGCGACGACCACGAACACGGCGGTGTTCAGGAAGGAGATGCCGACGGTGCGGTCGGTGGCGAGGTCGGCGAAGTTCTCCAGCCCCACGAACTGCGGGGAGGTGATGATGTCCCAGCGGAAGAAGGCGAGAGCGAGCGAGCCGACGATCGGCAGCACCACGAAGATGCCGATGCCGAGCATCGTCGGGGCGAGGAAGAGCCAGCGCAGCAGGGCGCTGTCGCGATCGGCGGTCATGAGGGGTCCTCCTCGGAGAAGACGGCGCGCAGGTCGGCGTCCAGAGCCGCGAGCGACCGTGCGACCTGGTCGGGACCGCCGGACAGCGCGGTGGAGACGTTGCGGATGAGCGCCGTCTCGACGGCGGCCTGCTGCGGCGGGGCGGGGATCGGGCCGGTGGACGGGAAGCGGTCGAGGGTCTCGTAGAAGCGGGACCAGTGCTCCGGACCGATGCCGGTGTACAGGGAATCGTTCACCATCGAGCGCCGGGTGGGAGTCGTCGACGGGGTCGGGAAGGCGAGCTCCATCGCCTCCTTCGAGGCGGTGTACTTGATCCACTCCCAGGCCTGGTCCGGCTTGTCGGTGGTCTTCATGACCGCGTATCCGGCGCCTCCGAACTGGTGACGCTGGGTCTTCCAGCGCGGGAAGAACTGCACGTCGTACTGCTCGGGACGCATGCCGCCCTCGGCGAGTCCCTGCACCCAGTAGCCGCCCGCGGGGGTGCTGCCGATGCGACCGGAGGCGAACAGGCCGACGAGGGTGTTGCCGCCGCCCTCCTCGGGACGCACGGCGAGGCCCTCGCCGACGAGGCCGCGCAGGTGCTCGAAGCTCTCGTGGACGCGGTCGTCGGTCGCGTTGGAGCCGGTCCAGAGATAACCGCCGGAGCGCTGCTCGCCGGGATAGAAGGTGGACCAGAAGTCCTCGCCGCCGCTCGCCCGCTCCTCGATCAGGAAGGAGGTGTCGTTGACGTAGAGCCAGGGCACGATCCCGCCGAAGAGACGATTGGTCCAGTAGTAGGGGGTGGCGTCGCCCTTCATCCCGCGCAGCAGCTCGGTGAAGTCGTCCTTCGTCCAGTCCTCCCCCGGCATCTCGAGCCCGTTCCGCTCGAGCACGTCGAGGTTGAGGTACATGTTCGCGGCGTTGAAGTCGAGCGGGAGCTGGTAGAGGGAGCCCTTGTACATGAACGCCTCGATGAGGCTGGGGTGGACGTCCTCGAAGTAGTCCTTCATCTCCTCCGCGTCGCGCAGGAGGTAGTCGTCCAGCGGCAGCGCGAGGCGCTCGGCGAAGAGCTGCGCGCCTTCGGTCGCGGTGTAGACGATGTCGGGCTGGGTGCCGGAGGCGACCATCGTGAGGATCTTCGCGAAGAAGTCTCCCCAGTCGGTGGCCTGCACGGACTGGATCAGGACAGGGATGTCGGGGTGGGTCTCCATGAAGGCATCGGCGATCGCCTGGCGACCGGCTGCGTCCTGGGAGGTGCCGAGGATCAGGATCGTCAGGGCGTCCTGGCCGCGGCCGGGGATGTCAGCGCCGGTGAGGCGGGGCCAGGCGGCGACGGTGCCCGCGAGGGCTGCCGCGCCGCCGGCGCCGAGGAGGGCGCGGCGGGTGAGGGTGGAGGGGCTGGCCATGCGGTCCTCTTCGTCGAGAGTCGGGACAGTCGAAGCGGGTCGAGGGAGGAGGTGCGAGTAGATGCGGCTGTCCGGCGTCATCGCCGACACACCGCTTTCACACGTGTCCAAGTCGTGCGAAACCAGTATGGAGCGCAGCTTTCACACGTGTCAACCCTGATCCCCCGGCAGCGCCCGGAACCCATGACGCGGGCCGGCCCGCCCAGCCCAAGACCAGCCCGGATCCGGAGCCGGCTCAGACCCGGCCGGAGCACCACCGGCCCCGCCTCGACCAGCCCTGGCAGCGGACGTCCCTCGACCAGCCCTCGCAGCGGACGTCGAGCGAGGTCAGCGCCCCCGAGCCATCCCCACCGACTCCCGCTCGACGAGCGGGCACTCGACGATCACGAGACCCGCGTCGTCGCCCGCCGCCTCGCCTTCCAGTCGCGCGAACAGCGCAACCATCGCCCGGCGCCCCATCTCCTCGTGGGGCAGGGCGATCGTAGTGAGCTTCGGAACGAGCCGCTCGGCGAAGAAGTCCTCGTCATCGAAGCCGATCACCGAGAGATCCCCCGGAACGGAGATTCCCGCCGCGGCCGCGGCCTGGAGCACCCCGGCAGCGACCCGGTCACGGATGCAGAACACACCCGTCGGCGGATCCTCCCCCGCGAACAGCCGGGCGACGGCCCGGTAGCCGTCGTCGATCTGCCACCCCGCCTTCACCATCCGCGGTTCGAGGCCTGCGTCCGCCAGCTCGTCACGAAAGCCGGCCTCCCGCTCGAGAACGGCCACGGAGCGATCGTCGCCGGAGAGCATGGCGATCCGCCGATGACCGGTCTCGATCAGGCGACGAGCAGCACGTCGGGCGCCGCCGTAGTCGTCGGGCACGAAGGTGGGCGGCAGCTCGGCACCCTCGCCGCGCTCGTCCGCCCCGGGCGGCACCGGTTCGTGGTTCGCCAGCACCAGCGGGATCCCCGGCGGCACGACGGGGAGGGGGCCCCTCATGCGGCCCATGGTCGCGTAGAGCAGTCCGTCGACCTGACGCTCGGCAAGGAGGCGGGCGGCATCCTCGACGGTGTGGTCGCGCAGCGAGAGGTCCACGGTGATCACGAGGTGATCGTGCCGGGCGGCGACCATCGAGGCGGCGCGCGCCATACGGCCGGCGAAGGGCGAGGTCGCGATCTCGTCGGTGATGAGACCGATCGTGCGCGAGCGACGCTCCTTGAGGGAGATCGCGAGGGCCGAGCGGGTGTAGCCGAGCTCGGCGGCGGCGGCGAGCACGCGCTGCTGGGTGGCCACGGCGACCGTCCCCTCCACACGTCCGTTGAGCACCATCGAGACGGTGGCCCGCGAGACACCCGCACGCGCCGCGACGTCGGCGGAGGTGGGGCGGCGGGACGAGGAGCTCACAGCTCGTAGGGTACGCGGCTCCTCCGACCGGCGGTGGGCCGGGATCGGTGGTTCCTTCCCCGCGTTCCCGGCCAGTCGTCCCGTGCCCGCCCGGCCGCTCACACCACCGCGGTCATCCCGCCGTCGACGTGGAGGGTCTGGCCGTTGACGAAGCGGCTCGCGTCGCGGAGCCTGACATCTCTAGCAGCTTAGGCAAGCCTTGCCTCATCTGCTCCTCGCGGCCTAGGGTGACCGCTCCGGCACCCGCCGGGCACCGACCATCGCCGAGGAGCACCGTGTCCCCGATCCCCCTGCGTCACCTCCTGATCGGCGACGAGCACGACCTCCCCCTGCTCGGCGCCCTGCTGCGCACCCTCCCGCGGGACACCGTCGGCGAGCTCGTCCTGGAGCTGCCGGACGAGCGGCGGCCGCTGCTGCCGACGCCGCCGGGGGTGACCACGCGCCACCTGGTGCTCGGACGGGGCTGGCGGCGCGGGGACCGGGCGTGCGCCGCGCTCGAGGCCTGGACCGAGGAGTGGCTGCTGGAGGAGCATCTCGGGGCCGAGGCCCATGCGATCTTCGTCGGCCTCGCCCACAACCCGAAGGTCGCGGCGCTCTGCGAGCGGCTCGCCGCCCAGCACCCGACGCTGCACATGCACCGCCCGAGCCACACGCACTCGGTGCGCTGAGCGCTCGGACCCCGCCGGACCACGACCGTCAGCCGCCGCACCGGCCCCGCTGTACCACGGTCGTCGACCGCCGCCAGGGCCCCTGCGTACCACGATCGCCGGCCGCCGCCCCGGTCCCTCCGTCCTCCGCGGCGGCGCATTGCGCGCCGATACTGGCCGCATCGGGCGGCCGCACCGCCCGCCCCACGCCCCGACCACCAGGAGGACCCTGTGACCGTCGTGAAGATCAACCGCCTCGCCGTCCCCGGCGGGGAGTCGGCCGAGCTCGAGAAGCGCTTCGCCGCCCGGAAGCACTCCGTGGACGGGGCGCCCGGCTTCGAGGGCTTCGAGCTGCTGCGCCCGGTCGCGGGCGAGGAGCGCTACTTCGTGCTGACCCGCTGGGCGGACGAGGAGAGCTTCCGGGCCTGGGCCGACCGGCGCGAGGCCCGGGATCCGTCGACCACGGTCTCCCGGGCCGAGGGCATGCTCGAGTTCGAGGTCGTCGACCTGGACTGAGGACGGCCCGCGCCTGCGTCGTGCCGCCCGCTCAGCGCTCCGCGAGGTACAGCGGCTCGCCGTCGATCGTCTCGACGGAGAACAAGGCGGAGCCCCGCTCACCCTCGGCCAGCTCGAGGGCGACGATCGCGGTCGCCCGGTCGCCGTCGGTGAGCGCGCCGATGTCCCGGAGCGGGGCGGCGGTCGCGACGTCGAGGTCCATGTGGCAGCTGACCCAGGACATCGACTCGAGGCAGAGATAGAGGTCCTCGATCGGGACCGTGCCGCCGGGACCCGTGTACGCGACGTCGACCGTGGCCAGGACGTATCCCGCGCTCGGGTCGGGCGGGCTGTTCGAGGGGTCCGCCGCGACGGCGGCGTCTGCCTCCCAGTCCACCTCGGTCACGGTCACCTCCACGACCCCGCCGCTCACCGTCGGCCAGGAGAGGGTGTGCTCCCCGAGCGTGGCGGGCCGGTCGTAGGTGCCGACGTCCGTGACGACCGCACCGGAGGCATCGGTGACCCTGCCCGGCGTGTACATGCTCGAGTACCCGCCGACGGGATCGCCCATCACGTACGTCGCACCGCCGTAGACGTAGTACAGCCCGCCGAGGACGAGGAGCAGCGCGAGCACGAGGCTCGACACGGCGAGCGCCAGGGAGGACAGCACGATCGCGACGATCGGCAGCGCGCTGCTCCGGGCACGCTCCGGCGGCGCCGACGGGGGCGGGAGCAGCGAGGGGTCGGACCAGGTGTCCACCCGCGCAGGTTCGGCCTGCACAGTGTCGGACTGCGCGGTGTCGGCATGCGCGGTATCGGCCTGCGGGTCATCACGCAGCGCGGGCGCGAGCAGCGCCCACGGAGCAGGAGCAGGGTCTGCCGCGCCGTCGAGGGCGAGGGCAGGCAGGGGCTGAGGCGAGGAGCCGTCGGACATCGGTGACCGCCAGGGGTGCAGAAGGGACCAGGAGCCCGCGCTTCCGGTGGCCCGTGCGGCAGCGGTGAGCGGAATGTAGCAGGTCGCGCGGCGATTCCCGCTCTCTCGTCACCGACTCGTGACCGTGGGGACCTGGGGGGCCGCGTGAGGCGTCCCGCTACGCTCGCCGACATGGCCGCGACATCGCCCGTCCCGGACCCTCCCGGGAGGCTCCGCCGGGTGGGGACGGTCCTCGCGGTGCTCGCCGGCGGGCAGCTGCTCTCCGGCGTGCTCGTGGTGCTGCTCGCCGCTCCCGCCTCGAGGCTCCTCGCCCTCGGAGCGGTGCTGGTCGCTCTCGCGACGTGGCCCGTGGCGGCCTCGACGCTGCATCCGCGAGCCCCTGGTGCGGTGACGGCGGCGGACGCCCTGACCCTGCTCCGCCATCTCGGGGCGGGTGCGCTCGCGGCGGCGACCGTACTGGTCCTCGGAGGGGAGCTGGCCGCACGGTCGTGGCAGCTGGCCGCGCTGATCGCGACGACCCTGGCCACGGACGCCCTGGACGGTCCTGTCGCGCGGCACACCGGCAGCGCCGGCACGGTCGGCGCCCGGATCGACATGGAGGCCGACGCCGCGCTGGTGATGGTGCTGTCGGTGCTCGTCGCGACGGCGGTGGGCCCGTGGGCGCTCGCGATCGGGCTGATGCGCTATGCCTTCGTGACGGCCTCGTGGGTGCGGCCTGCGCTGCGGGAGCCGCTGGCCTTCAGCCAGTTCCGGCGGCTCGTCGGCGGCGGTCAGGGGGTTGCGCTGCTGAGCGCGCTGGTCCCCGCCGTCCCCGTCCCGGCGGCGTCCGCGGTGGTCGCCCTCGCCCTGGCCCTGCTCGTGGTCTCCTTCGGACGGGACGTCATCCGCCTCGAGCGTGCGCAGCGGTCGGCACTACGCTGAGGGGGCGGCAGCAACGACTGTCGCGCACCCGGAGACCTCGACCCGGCGCCGCACCTGGGGCGCCACGACGGGAGACCTCGCATGTCGCTCCAGAATCCTCCGGCCGGCTACCCCGTGATGAGCGGGATCATCCTGACCACCCTGATCACCGCGATCGTCCACCTCTCCTTCGGCATCCCCCTGTTCGTCCTCAACGGCCTCGGCTACCTGGGCCTGCTGGTGCTGCTGTACGCGCCGCTGGCAGCGCTGGAGCGGTTCCGGCCCGCCGTCCGCTACGTCCTGATCGGCTACACGGTCCTCACGATCGTCCTGTACTTCGTCATGGGTCCGCCGTTCATGGCGGTCGGCCTGCTGACGAAGGCGGTGGAGGCGATCCTGGTGGTCCTCCTCGTCGTGGAGGCGGGCAGGGCGCGGAGCGCGGCCCGCTGAAGTGACGTCGCGGCCACGTCTCCGCGTCGGTCACTTAGAGTGACTGACACAGATTCACCTTGATGGAAGCGAGCCGCGCCCCCGTGTTCAACCACGCCTCGTTCATCTGGTCCGCCGCGGACATCCTGCGCGGGACCTACAAGCAGCACCAGTACGGCGACGTGATCCTGCCGTTCACCGTGCTCGCCCGCCTGGACGCCGTGCTCGCCCCGACGAAGCAGGCAGTGCTCGCGGCGGTCGACGGGTTCGAGGCCGGGGAGCGCGTCCCCGAGGCGTACCTGCGCCGGAAGGCCGGCCACGAGTACTCCTTCTTCAATCGGTCCCGCCATGATCTGCAGTCGCTGCAGGGCGATGCGGACAACCTCGAGGAGAACCTCCGCGACTACGTCAACGCCTTCTCGCCGAACGTCCGGGACATCTTCGAGCAGTACAAGATCGAGGACACGATCGTCGATCTGGCGCGGCACGATCTGCTGCTGCAGATCCTCCAGCACTTCGCGAAGGTGGACCTCCACCCCAAGGTCGTCTCGAACGAGCAGATGGGGCACATCTTCGAGGAGCTGATCCGTCGCTTCGCCGAGGCCAGCAACGAGACCGCCGGTGAGCACTTCACGCCGCGCGAGGTCATCGAGCTGATGGTGACCCTCCTAGTCGCGGGCGACCAGGACCTCGGCAAGGACCACGTGGTGCGGAGCGTCTACGACCCGACGGCGGGCACCGGCGGGATGCTCTCGACAGCCGACGACAAGATCAAGGCCCACAACACCACCGCGCAGGTGAACCTGCTGGGCCAGGAGATCAACCCAGCCTCGTACGCGATCTGCAAGGCCGACATGGTGGTGAAGGGCCAGCCGATCGAGAACATCGTCCTCGGCAACACCCTCACTCAGCCCGCCTTCCGCGGACAGACCTTCCACTACGGCCTGTCGAACCCGCCCTTCGGCGTGGACTGGAAGCAGTCCCAGAAGGTGGTGAAGGAGGAGCACGACGTGCGCGGCTTCGCTGGCCGGTTCGGTCCGGGTCTGCCGCGCGTCTCCGACGGATCACTGCTGTTCCTGATGCACCTGCTCGCCTCGCTGCGGGATCCGCGGGCGGAGGAGGACAACCATTCGGCGGGTCGGGGCGCGATCGTCCTGAACGGCTCACCGCTGTTCACGGGCGGAGCGGGCTCCGGCGAGTCGAACATCCGCAAGTGGGTGCTGGAGAACGACTATCTCGAGGCGATCATCGGCCTGCCCACCGACATGTTCTACAACACCGGCATCGCGACCTACGTGTGGATCCTGTCGAAGGACAAGGCGCCGGAGCGTCGCGGCAAGGTGCAGCTGATCGACGCGACCGACATGTTCGTGAAGATGCGCAAGTCCGTCGGGTCGAAGCGCCGGATGCTCTCCGCGGAGAACATCCGCACGATCTCGGAGCTGTACCGCGACTTCTCCGAATCGAAGCAGTCGAAGATCTTCGCCACGACGGACTTCTTCTACCGCACGATTACGGTCGAGCGGCCGCTACGACTGAGCTACGCCGTCACACCGGAGCGGATCGAGCGGGTCATTGCGGCGCGCCAGGTCGCGAAGCTGAAGGAGCCCGAGCAGACTGCGCTGCGTGCCGCACTGGAGGCCGCCGCCGGGGAGTCCGACGGAGCGGTGTCGACCAGCCGCGCCGAGTTCACCGTGTCACTGAAGACGACGCTCGCCGCGCACAACTCCATCCTCTCCCCCGCTCTGCTCAAGGTGGTGCTCGCCGAGCTGGGTGAGCACGACGAGGCGGGAGAGCTGGTCACGAAGGCGGGCAAGCCCGAGCCGGACGCCTCCCTGCGGGACACGGAGAACGTGCCGTGGGACGAGGACGTGGACGAGTACCTGCAGCGCGATGTGATCCCCTTCGTCCCCGACGCCTGGATCGACCACTCCAAGACCAAGGAGGGCGCCGAGATCCCCTTCGCCCGTCACTTCTACGAGTATGTGCCGCCCAGGCCGCTCGAGGAGATCGACCGGGATCTGGACGAGGTGCTGGGACGGATCCGGAAGCGTCTGGAGGAGGTGAAGTCTTGATCGGAAGCAACTGGCGGACCGTTCCTCTTGGAACGCTCTTCACTCATAGAAACGAACCTGTGCGATCGGGTAACGTCGCAGCACTCTCGGTAACAAAGAACGGCGTCGTCGACCAGCTGGACAGCGTGTCGACTTCAGTGGATGGCACCCCTAAGAAGTTGGTGCACCAAGGCGACATCGTCATCAACAGTCGATCGGACCGTAAGGGATCTGCAGGCCTTTCCCCCAGGATGGGCTCCGTTTCCGTCATCAACACCACACTCAAGCCGCGCGATATTCATCCTAGATTCGCACACCACCTTCTTCGAAGCACCTGGTTCCAGGAAGAGTTTTACAGATTCGGCTCTGGCATCGTCGCCGACCTGTGGAGCACCCGTTGGTCAGCCATGAAGAGCATACGACTGCGCGCTCCCGATAGTCACACACAGATCGAGATAGCAAGCTACCTCGACAGAGAGACCTCCCAGATCGACGAACTCGCATTTGATCTACAAAGTGCCCTCAGCCTCCGCACAGAACGCCTACAGAGCACCATTGAGCATGCATTCCTATCGTCACATAAATACCAAATACCACTAAAGCGTCTCGGAATTTCGATCACGGCAGGCGTGAGCGTCAATGCGAGCACCTACGCCGCCGAAGAGGGACACCCTGGGGTCCTCAAGACAGGCGCTGCCTCCAGGGGATATTTCGACCCCACCGAAAACAAGGCCGTTGAAGACTCAAACGAGGTCGCCAGACTGAGCACACCAGCACTCAAGGGGACAATCATCGTCAATCGTGCGAACACCCCAGACCTGGTCGGCAGCGCCGCACTCGTCGATCGGCACGTCGACGACCTCTACTTGTCCGACCTGCTGTGGCAGGTACGCGTAGAGCGTGCAGACCCCGCCTACGTCGCCGCGTACATGCAGACCCGCGCCTACCGCGATTCCATCGATCTCATCAGAGTCGGGTCAAGCGCCTCGATGCAGAAGATCTCGCAGGAAAACTTCGCGAACATTCCGGTCCCTGCGCTTCCGCTCGCTCAGCAGGCAGCGATTGCCGACGAGGTCAGTCGAGCACGACAAGAGTTCCGTGACGCCGAAGACGACATCAACCTCGCCATCACCCTCGCCAAGGAGCGCCGCGCCGCGCTGATCACCGCCGCGGTCACCGGGCAGATCGACGTCACGGCCAAGCGTCGCCCGGCGGCCGAGCAACTCGAGGACGACATCAAGGAGCTGTCATGACCGTCTCGGGCCTGCACCAGGAGCTCGCCTTCCAGGACGAGATCGCCTCGCATCTGGAGACGCACGGCTGGCTGCGCTCCCGGGACTCCTCCGGGTATGACAAGAAGCGGGCCCTGTTCCCCGAAGACTTCCTCGCCTGGCTCGAGGAGACCAGCCCCGACGACTACGAGCGCGCCATCCCGTCGGCCGCCGATCCCGCCACCAGGCAGAAGCACGTCGACCGCCTGCTGGACCGCGTGGCGAAGGTGCTGGGCGCCGATGAGGCGCACGGCGGCGGGACACTGAACGTGCTGCGCAAGGGCTTCGACGTCGTCGGCGCCCGCGCGCCGTTCAAGCTGCTGCAGATGCCGCCCGCGGACGACCGGAACCCCGCGCTTACCGAGCGGTACCGGCGCAACCGCCTGCGGGTGGTGCAGGAGGTCGTCTACTCGCAGAAGAAGGCCGACCGCATCGACCTGGTGCTGTTCTGCAATGGTCTGCCGGTCGCGACGATCGAGCTGAAGACCGAGTTCACGCAGGGCCTCGAGGAGGGCAAGACCCAGTACAAGCGCGACCGCTCCCCGAAGGGCGAGCCGTTGCTGACCCCGTTCCGCGGGGCGCTCGTGCACTTCGTCGTCACCCCGCGTGAGGTCGCGATGACCACCAAGCTCGACGGACCCGCCACCACGTTCCTGCCGTTCAACATGGGCGACGCCAACGGCGCGGGGAACCCGCCGGAGATCGGCGCACGGTTCTTCTGGGAGCAGGTGCTGGACCGCGACGCGTGGCTGACCATCCTGGCCAAGTTCGTCTACGTCAACCACGAGACGCAGGAGGACCCCCTCACCGGGGCGGTCACCGAGAAGCACCACATCCGCTTCCCCCGCTTCCACCAGTGGCGGGCCGTCACCAAGCTCGTCGACGCGGCCCGCGAGGAGGGCTCCGGGCACCACTACCTGATCCAGCACTCCGCCGGATCGGGGAAGACCGACTCGATCGCGTGGACGGCGCACCGCCTCGCCTCCCTCCACCGGGCCGACGGGCAGAAGGTGTTCGACACCGTCATCGTGATCGCCGACCGGCAGGTGCTCGACCGTCAGCTGCAGGACGCCGTCGACCAGCTCGTTACCGCGACCGGCACCTTCCAGGCCGTCACCCGCGGCTCCGGATCCTCGAAGACCGAGCAGCTCCGCGAGGCGCTCACCGCCAGCGTGCCGATCATCGGCGTCACGCTACAGACGTTCCCGTACGCCCTCAAGGCGATGCAGGAGAAGGGCGGCACCTTGGCGGCCAAGCGGTTCGCCGTCATCGCCGACGAGGCGCACTCCTCGCAGTCCGGCCAGGCCTCCGCCGCGGTGCGGAAGGTCGTCTACCTCAACGACCCGCCCGCCGGGACCGAGGAGATGGAGCCCGGCGCCGACCAGGACGCGCTGGTCGAGATGGCGGCACAGGCGGACCAGGACCAGCGGATCAGCTTCTTCGCCTTCACCGCCACCCCGAAGGCGAAGACCCTCGAACAGTTCGGCCGACGCGACAGCTCCGGGCAGCTCGTCCCCCTCGACCTGTACTCGATGAAGCAAGCGATCGAGGAGGGCTTCATCCTCGACGTGCTGAAGAACTACACGAGCTACGAGCAGGCCGCCCGGATCAAGCTCGCCGCGGAGAGCGAGGACGTCGACGTGGACGTCCGCACCGGCACCTCCGCCTACCTCCACGCCGTCGAGATGCACCCCACGAACATCTCGACCAAGGTCCGCGAGATCATCCGCCACTTCCAGGCCGCGGTACAGCCCCACCTCGGCGGGCGCGCAAAGGCCATGGTCGTCACCAGCTCCCGCGCGAGCGCGGTGCTGTACGCGCGGGAGTTCGAGCGGATCAGCGAGTCCGAGGGCCTCGGCCTGCAGGCACTTGTCGCGTTCTCCGGCGAGGTGCCCGACCCCGAGGTCAAGCCCCTTCCCGGCGCGACGGTGCCGACGGTCACCGAGACTTCCATGAACCCGCGCCTGAAGGGTCGGGACCTCGCGAAGGTGTTCGCCCTGCCGGACGAGCACGTGCTGATCGTCGCGAACAAGTACCAGACGGGCTTCGACCAACCGCTCCTGGTGGGGATGTATGTCGACAAGCAGCTCTCCGGCATCGCCGCAGTGCAGACCCTGTCGCGTCTGAACCGTCGGGCCCCTGGTAAGACGGACACCTTCGTCCTCGACTTCATCAACGATCCCGTGCAGATTCTCGCCGCCTTCCGCGAGTATTACGAGGAAGCCGAGATCCACCAGGAGTCCGATCCGTATCTCGTGGTCGACATGCTCGCCAAGCTCGATTCCGTCGGGATCTACACCCCAACCGAGGTCGACCTGGTGTGGGAGGTCTGGTCGGCGCAAGGAGCGAAGCACTCTTCGCTCGCTGACCGTCTTCGGCCCGCGCTGGACCGTTTCGGGAACCGGTGGCGGCGCGCGCTGCTCGAGGGTGACACGGAGGAACGCGAGGTCCTCCTCGACTTCCGCTCCACCCTCGCCCAGTACGTGAAGGCGTACGCCTTCTTCGCCCAGCTCATCGACTACGGCAATCCGCGCTACCTGAAGTTCTCCGTCTACGCCGATCTGCTCGCCCGCCAGCTACGGGCGTTCACGACCGAGGTCACCGACCCCGGCGAGGTGGACGTCTCCGACATCGTCCTGACCCACTACAAGCTCGAGACGCTACGCACCGAGGACCTCGCCCTCAACGAGGGCGAGCCGCAGGGGCTCGACGGGCTCACCGAGGCGGGCATGGCGAAGGTCCGGGAGCGTGAGCGCACCGCGAAGTCCGAGATCGTCGAGAAGGTCAACAAGTACCTCGGCGACCTCGACGTCGACGACCGCTACAAGGTCGACAAGATCGAGAGCCTCCTCGCCGAGGTCGCCGCCGACGACAACCTGCGTGCCATCGCCGGCGCCAATTCCCGGGCGGACTTCGCCCACGCTCCGGGGCTGCAGATGGTCACCGAGGACGCCGTATGGCAGGTGGAGGACGCCTCCAACGCCGTACTTAAGGAGCTGCAGGGCATGCCATGGGAGAAGTTGCGGGAGATGCTACTCGACTGCGGGCTGTACGAGCTCCTCAATGATGCCAACACGAGTGCAATCTAACTAAAATGGACAACTCAACGAAACCGACAGGAGACCTAGCTGTGACAAATGGATCCCAGTGGAGGAAGTGGGACCTCCACGTCCATGCTCCAACGACGCGCCTCAACAACCAATTTAAATTGAATGACATCGACGGAGCATGGGAAAGCTTCTGTGAGACTATCCACAACTCGGACGTAAGGGCGGTAGGTATTGCCGACTATTACGACCTCCGCCCCTTCTTTGAATTCACACGCCGCTACCGCGAATTCCATCCTGGAGACACAGAACGTGTCTTCTTCCCGAACCTAGAACTACGGTTGAACCAATTCTTCAACAACAAAGTCCAGCACGCCAACGTGCACGTAATATTCAAACCGGCACTAAGCGCGAATGAGGCTGAGGCGTTTGCGCACCACCTAAAGCTTACCTCTACAGACTCTTCATTGAGCCGCAACATTACAATGAAGCAGACTGAAGACTGGTCCACCGACGCATTAGAAGGTGCTACAGTCACAATCGACGCGATCAAGGACGCGATTCGGAGCACTTTCAGCAACATAGAGCATCTAACCGATGGTGCTGTCGTGATTGCGTCCGGACGCACGGACGGGATATCTCCCGGAGGCAATCATTCCCAACGAAACTTCAATTTGATTGACGAAGTCGACAAGCAGGTAGATGCGATCTTCTCTCGGGCTAAGGATGCAGAGCACTGGCTTAACCCTAGCCGAATCTCCGGAGCGACGCCGGCACCCTCAAAGCCAACATTCGGTGGCTGCGATGCGCACTCACAAGATGACCTTTTCAAAATGCTCGGGCGGAGCGGTTCCGATAGCAGCCGGTCGTGGGAGACTACCTGGGTTAAGGCGGACCTGACCTACGAGGGGCTTCTCCAAACTCTCGCCGAGCCTCGGGAGCGGGTTAGGATCCAGCCAACTGAACCTGACACAAAATCGGATATGTACGTGATCGACAAGATTTCCTTTCCCGAACCCGATTCCTTCCCAAAGGAAGTGCACTTCAACCGCAACTTGAATGCAATTATTGGCAGCAGGTCCTCCGGAAAATCTTCACTGCTCGCATATCTCGCGTACGCCGCCGACCCAGAAGAGACTATTCGTCAACAGACCAAGTCTGCATTAAACAACAATGAGGCTCCCGGTCCGGCCGCTGGATACACATGGGAGCAGGTTTCCTCGATCGAGCGCGAAATATCATGGGGATCAGGCGCGACAACCACGGGCAGCGTTGTCTATGTGCCACAGAATTCGCTGTATTCTTTGAGTACGCGCCCTAGTGAGGTATCCGAGAAGATTGAGCCGGCACTCATTAAAGAGTTTCCGGAACTTGGTACAAGGTATCAGCGATACCGATCAGATGTCGAGGTTTCCACGGGTAACGTGAGGAATCTGATTGAGGCATGGATGGCTTGGAGGACCTCCGAAATCGATGCCGCTGATAGGCTCTCCGAGATCGGGGATCGTGATTCGATCATCAAGTCCCAGCTTTCGGTAAGGGAAGAACTGGCTGCGGCAACTTCTGAACTATCGCTATCTCCGGACGAACTTGACCACCATAAGAACGTCAAGTCAAGCATCGACGAGAACGAATCAACAGAGAAGCGATCCGAGGACGAGCTCCGCACGGCGCGTGCAGCTCTCGGCATGGACGACACGATTGGATCTGGTACAGAGAACACCACATTCGATGTAACTGTCGCTTTGCCCCAGACGTCGCTCAGCATTCCGCAATCGCTTCAAAATGTCATCAATGGGGAGCTCGCCGCGATCCGACGCGAGGCGAAGTACCGAGTTCGTGCAGCATTCCAAGAGTGGGAGGCAATCCTCCTTGACCGTAGCGAGCGGGCTAAGAAGGAAAGTAGAAGATTGCGCGACGACAACGCAGACCTCCTCGCCAGGGTAGCAGAGGCCGAAGTTGTAGAACAGCTCGCGAAGCGAGATCGCGATCACCAAGAGAAGATCAACCAGATCGACGAAATAGACAGAGAGATTGAGCGCCTACAGAAGAGTCGCGAGCAAACTGAACTGGATATTCGTTCTGCTCTGTCAGATCGCGTAGAGAAGCAGGCAGAGTTTATCCGTCAATTCGAAGTACAGCCTCGCGTGATCGATAGTATCGAGGTGGAGATTGACCAGGGATATGATCCCGACCGCACCGAGTACTTGACTTCCAGCGTCCGCCTCAACGTCCGAAGTGCATACATGAGGGACGCTTCCTCCGGCCAACGCGAGTTCGATCTCGAGAATGCTCATGCTGATCCCGCACGGTTTCTTCGCGACTGCTTTGGGGGGCAGATTCCTCTAAAGAAGGGCGCCAGCCAACAAGTCTTTGCCAACGAAGTCCTCAACTCGGGCGTGAATATTCGTTTCGCGGCCGTAATGGATGGAGATCGAATTGGTGGCTACTCTCCGTCGACTATGACACCTGGAAAGCAGGCGCTCTTCGCGCTAACCCTTATACTTCATGAGTCGGATGCCCCGTGGCCGCTATTGATAGATCAGCCAGAAGACGACTTGGATGCTCGATCTATTTTTTCGGCAGTAGTACCCTATCTCAAAGAGCGGAAACGAGAAAGGCAAATAATTATGGTGACCCATGATGCGAACCTCGTCGTGGGCGCTGATGCTGAAGCCGTTATCGTTGCCAATAGGCACGGCGACGATCGCCCAAATGAAGGCGGCCGAGAATTCGACTACAGGACCGGGTCTATCGAGGATCTGACCGCCGTACCTGATTCCGGGTCGACGCTGGCGAAGATCGGAATCCGGGAGCACTGTTGCGAAATTCTTGACGGGGGGTCTGAAGCATTCCTTAAGCGCCGCCAAAAGTATAGGTTGAACTGACAAAGCATCACGCGAACGCGCTGGTCCCGGTGATCGAGCGACCGACGATCAGCGACTGCATCGTGTCGGTGCCCTCGTAGGTGTGCAGCGCCTCGATGTCGCTGCGGTGGCGGATCACGCGGTTCTCGAGCAGGATCCCGGAGCCGCCGAGGAGGTCGCGGGCGTTCGAGGCGATCTCGCGGGCGGCGCGGGTGTTGTGCACCTTGGCGAGCGAGGCCTGCTCGGGACGGATGGTGCCGGCCGCCTCGAGGTCGGCCAGGCGACGGCAGTACAGCTGCATCGAGGTGAGGGTCTGCAGCATGTCCGAGAGCCGCACCTGGACGTGCTGGGCCTTGGCGAGCGGGCGCCCGAACTGGTTGCGGGTGGTGGCGTGCTCGAGCGCCGCCTCGTAGCAGGCGATCGCGTGGCCGAGCGCGCCCCAGGCCACCCCGGCGCGGGTCGCGAAGAGGACCTTCGAGGTGTCCTTGAAGCTCCGCGCCCCGGGCAACCGCTGGTCGAGCCCCACCCGCACCTCGTTCAGCGTGATGTGCGCCTGGTGGATGGCGCGCAGCGCGACCTTGCCGCGGATCACCTCGGCCTGGTAGCCGGGCAGGGACTGGTCCACGAGGAACCCGCTGACCTGGCCGTTCAGCTGCTCGTCGGAGGGGTCCTCGATCCGCGCCCACACCACCGAGAGGTGGCAGCCGGCGCCGTTGCCGATCCAGCGCTTCTCGCCGGTCAGCACCCACTCGTCGCCGTCGCGGCGGGCGACGGTCTCCAGCGAG
The DNA here is from genome assembly GCF_025669985.1 of Brachybacterium atlanticum. Taxonomy (NCBI): domain Bacteria; kingdom Bacillati; phylum Actinomycetota; class Actinomycetes; order Micrococcales; family Dermabacteraceae; genus Brachybacterium; species Brachybacterium atlanticum. The sequence continues at coordinate 19,601 of NZ_JAKJJW010000045.1, forward strand.
ACGGAGTCGGAGCCGTGGTCGGGCTCGGTGAGGGCGAAGGCGGCGTGCTCGGCGCCGGTGGCGAGGGAGTCGCCCCAGCGCTGCTTCTGCTCCTCGGAGCCGAGCAGCATGATCGAGCGCAGCGCGAGCCCGCCCTGCACGCCGACCATGGTGCCGACGCTGCCGTCGATCCGGGAGAGCTCCATGTTCACCAGGCCCGTCGCGAGCGGGGAGAGGGTGCGGTGGCCGGGCACGTCCAGGCCGTCGGTGAGCAGGTCGAGCTCGCCGAGGCGGGCGACGAGCTCGATCGGGTACTCGCCGCGGTCCCACCAGTCGTTGATCCGCGGCAGGACCTCGTCGGCGAGCGAGCGGGCATCGGCCCAGGCCCTCAGGTCCTCGCCCTCGACGTCCTGGAAGAGCGCGAAGTGGTCCGCGGTCGCGGGCAGGAGCGTCTCGGGGGTGGCGGCCGACGCGTCGGGCGCGGAGACGACGGCGCGGTCGGTGACCACCGACTCGACGCGATCGCGGTTCTCGTCGGTGCCGGGGTTGCCGCCGAGGGAGATGTGGCCGGGCGCTGGGGCGTCCCAGCTGCTGGTGTCGGTGGTGGTGCGGGTGTCGTTGCTGGTCATCACTTGATCCTCTCGACGATGAGGGCCATGCCCTGGCCGCCGCCGACGCAGAGGGTGGCGAGGCCGTAGCGGCCGTCGCGCTCGGCGAGGCCGTTCAGGAGCGTGGTGGTGAGTCGGGCGCCGGTGGAGCCCCAGGGGTGGCCGAGCGCGATCGCTCCGCCGTGGACGTTGAGCTTGTCGTGGGGAATGCCGAGGTCCTCCGCGGAGGGGAGCACCTGGGCGGCGAAGGCCTCGTTGAGCTCGACGAGGTCGATGTCCTCGATGGTGAGCCCGGCGAGGTCGAGGGCCTTCTTCGTCGCCTCGACGGGACCGAGGCCCATGATCTCGGGGCTGAGCCCGGAGACGCCGGTGGCGACGACGCGCGCGAGCGGGGTGATGCCCAGCTCCTTCGCGTACTCCGCTTCCATCAGCACGAGCGCCGCGGCGCCGTCGTTCAGGGGGCAGCAGTTGCCGGCGGTGACGGTGCCGCCCGGCCGGAAGACGGGGTCGAGCCCGGCGACGGCCTCGTAGGTGACGCCGGCGCGCGGGGAGTCGTCGGTGTCGACGACGGTGCCGTCGGGGAGGGCGATCGGGGTGATCTCGCGGGCGAAGAAGCCGGAGGCCTGCGCTTCCTCGGCCCGGTTCTGGGAGCGGGTGGCGAACTCGTCCTGCGCCTGACGGGTCACGCCGCGCAGCTCGGCGACGTTCTCGGCGGTCTGGCCCATCTGGATGTACGCGTCGGGCAGCTCGCCGTCCTCGCGCGGATCGTGCCAGGGGGCGGGGATCTCGCGGGAGGCGCGCTTGTCCGTGCGCTCCCACGCGGCCTGGAACTGCGGGTCGCGGGCGTCCTCCTCCATGAGCTTGCCGGTGCTCAGTGAGATCGACTCGACGCCGGCGGAGATCACGGCGCGCGCCTCGCCGGAGGCGATCGCGTGGAAGGCGGCGCGGGTGGTCTGGATGGAGGAGGCGCAGAAGCGGGTGACGGTCGCGCCGGGCACGGTGTCCAGGCCGAGCTTCACGGCGACGGTGCGGGCGAGGTTCCCGCCCTGGTAGCCCTCGGGGATCGCGCACCCCAGCTGCAGGTCGTCGATGGTGGCGGGGTCGAGCTGCGGGACCTGGTCGAGGGCGGCGCGGATGGTCTGCGCGGCGAGATCGTCGGGCCGGACGTCCTTCAGCGAGCCCTTGCGGGCGCGTCCGATCGGTGAGCGGGTGGCGGCGACGATGACGGCTTCGGGCACGGGTTCCTCCTGGGACGGCGGTGTCTTCGGGCGGGCCGGAGTCGCAGTGCGGCCGCAGGGATCCGCGCCCGCGGGACCTGCGGCCGACGTCGGCTCCGGACGCCGGCGTTAGTGATACTACGGGTTGCAGGTACCTGGTGGGAAGCGGACCCGTGCTCGGCGCCCCCGGGTCGCCGCCCGGATCATCCCCGGCGCGGGGTCAGGAGAAGGCGCGCGAGCAGGTCGATCGCGGCGCCGAGCACGCCGATCACGAGGATCACCACGAGCATCTCGTCGTAGGCGAGGCGGTCGCGGGCGTTGAGGATCTCGTAGCCGAGCCCGCTGGTCACGCCCAGCATCTCGGCGGGCACCAGCACCACCCAGGCGATGCCGAGGGCGAGCCGGATCGACTGCAGCACGGCCGGCCGCACCGAGGGGACGAGCACCGTGCGCAGCATCTCGCGCCGGTTCGCGCCGAGGGTGTGGGCGACGGCGACGTAGCGCGGATCGATCGCGGCGACCGCCGCCGCGGTGCCCAGCAGGATCGGCCAGATCGCCGCGGCCGCGACGAGGAAGACCACCGGCGCCGAGCCGACCCCCAGCAGCGCCACGGCCACCGGCGCCCAGGACAGCGGGGAGATCATGCGCACGAACTGGACGGGCAGCGCGCTCGCCCAGCGGGTCGGCCGGTGCAGGCCGATCAGCACCCCGGCGGGGATGCCGACGGCGGCGGCGATCCCCATGCCGAGCAGCAGACGGAGCGTGCTGGTGACGAGGTCCTGGACGAGCACGCCGGTGGAGAGCAGGGAGGCGAGTGCGGCGGGCACCCCCAGGGGGTCCAGCGCCGCGAGCATGGGACTGCCCGCCCCGCCGACGGCGGTGAGGGCCCACCACGCGAGCCCCACGGCGAGGACGCCGAGCGCGCCCCAGGCCAGGGCCGGACCGCGCTCCGCACGCACGCCGCGTCGACGGCCGGGGCGCCGCGACGCCCCGTCGGCCCCGCGCCCCGCGGGATCCCGGGGACGGGCCTCGGCGGTCGCGCCGTCCCGAGGCGCGGGCCGGCCGGGGTCGTCGGGGTCGAGATCAGTGGGGGCGAGGCTCATGGGGCGATCTCCTCGGGCTGGTCGAGGCCGACGAGGGAGCCGGGGTCGATCCGGCGAGCGGCCTCGCGCAGGGCCGTGTCGTCGACGACGAGGTCGTGGGCGTCGGCGGGGTCGATCTCGGCGAGCGCGCCGAGCGGGGCGTCGAGCACGGTGGAGCGCATCTCGCGGACGAGCTGCGCGGTGAAGCCGGGCCTGAGCACGGGGGTGAAGTCGATGGTCTCGCCGTGCCAGTCGGGGTGGGCGACGTGCGCGTGTCCGGCGCCTTCGCGGTGCATCGCGGCGGCGATCGCGGGCAGGGGCTGGGGGAGGTAGGTCCCGGCGAGCTCGGCGGCGACGCCCTCGCGATCCTCTCGGCAGGCGATCTGGGCCCTCACGAGAGCCTCGGCGACGCCGGCGATCTGCTCGGGCGAGCGGCGCAGGAGCGCCCCGGAGGCGACGGTGACGCAGCAGGGATGGGAGCGCCACACGTCGCCGAGGAAGCGGCCGATGGTGCCGGCTCCCGTCGTCTCGCCCATCGCGTTGAACGGGTCGGCGACGGTGTAGCCGCTGATCGAGCCGGCGTCCAGCGCCGGAATCATGTCCGACGGCGCCATCGGCACCAGGGTGACCTCGCCACGGTCGCGAGAGGCGGTGCGTCGCACGACGGGGGTGAGCCCCTCGGCGCGCAGCATCTGCTGGACGATGACGTTGTGGATCGAGAACCATCCGGGCACGGCGAGGGTGGAGCCGGCGAGCGCTCCGAGCTCGGGCACGTCCCGGCCGAGGGTGAGGGCGGAGCCGTCGACGTGGTTCGCGCCGAGCACGGCGATGTCGGCACCGAGGTCCAGACGCATCTGCAGCGCCATCGGGAACAGCAGGTGGACCAGGTCGACGCTCCCGGCCAGCAGTGCCTCGCCCATCGTGGCCCAGGAGCGCAGCCGCACGGGCTCGGCCACCTCGACCCCGGCCTCGGCGAAGAGGCCGCGGGAGTGGGCGATGAGCAGCGGGGCGGCGTCGGTGATGGGGAGGTAGGCGATCCGCAGCGGTCGCTGCGGGGCCGTCCCGTCCCGCCCCGTGCCGCCCGACCCGCTCCCGGCCTGCCCGCCGCGGGACCCCGGGAC
>NZ_JAKJJW010000046.1:0-21841 GCF_025669985.1 Brachybacterium atlanticum
GGCCGCGTCGCCGCAGCGGACGGCCCCGCAGCACCACTCGCAGCCGTACCCGCAGCCGGCGCCGACGCAGCGGCCCGCGCACGGCGGCGGGCAGACCGCGCCCCAGCAGCTCGCCCCGCAGCACGGGGTGGCTCCGCAGCAGCTCGCCCCCCAGCAGATGGCGCCCCACCCGATGGCACCCCAGCAGATGGCGCCGGGGCAGGGCATGTGGGCGGCGCCGCCGGCCCCGCCCCGTCGGCCGCTGCTGGTGTGGACCGGGCACCTGCTGATCGTCGCCCTCGCCGCGCTCGCCCCCTACATCTCGCTCGGCGTCCTGCTCCTGCTCGGCGCGCTCGCCCGCACCTGGGAGCGCAGCCACCGCTCCGTGACCGCGCAGCGGATGCGCGGCGCGACCGGCTCCGGACCGACCTGGGCGGCAGGGCTCGCCAGCCCCTTCCGCTTCCTGCTGGGACTGCTCGAGATCACGCTGCAGGCACTGTTCCCGCTGACCCTCGGCCTGCTCGTGGGCCTGGCCCTCGACGCCGCCTGGACGCTGCTGCAGGGCTCGCCCCTGCCCGACGGGGTCGCCTTCGCGACCGCCATGGCGATCACCCTGCTGATCACCTGGGTCGGGATCGGCAGCCGCACCACCCGCGACGGCGCCCACCGGATGCTCGACGCGGCCGCGCCCGACATGCTGTGGGGCGCGATCGTGCTGGTGCTGCTCCTGCTGCTGCTCGGCGCGGTGGTCTTCGCGCTCGTGGCGCGCGAGGGGATGGTGGACTACCTCCCCTTCCCGCACGGGCCGCGGCTGGACGATATCGCGCTGTGGAGACGGTGACGACGCCTCTCCTGCACAGGGGCGCGGGTGCTCACCGCGCGGGGGCGGGTGAGGTCGCTCATCCCGTCCGGCCCCGTCCAGGCGGCCACGGTTAAACTCTGCACGACCCACCACCGACCGCTGCCCCAGCCCGGGGCGAGGAGAACACATGGCCGCGTCCGGTCCGTCCCAGTCGGCGCAGGAGCGCCGCGAAGCACAGCGCGAAGCCCTGCGCACGCAGCGCCAGGCAGAGCTCAAGCGCCAGCGCACCGTCCGCACCATCGTGATCGCGGCGGTCACCGTCGTCGCGCTCGTGCTGGTCGCCGCCGCCGGTCTGTTCATCTACCGCCAGGCGCAGCCGGCGGGCCCCGTCGCGACCCCCGAGGGCGTCGCCGAGGACCAGCCCTATCTCCCGATCGGCGCCCCCGAGGACTCGGGCAAGCCGGTGCTCGAGATCCACCTCGACTTCATGTGCCCCGTCTGCGGCCAGTTCGAGGAGATCAACGGCGCGGACCTCCAGCAGATCGTCGAGAACGAGGAGGCGACCGTGCACCTCGTGCCGCGCCGCTTCCTGGACACCCAGTCCACCACCGGCGACTACTCCTCCCGCGCCGCGAACGCTCTCGCCTGCGTGTGGGAGGACAACCCCGACAACGCCATCGGCTTCCAGCAGCTGATGTTCGCCAACCAGCCCGCCGAGGGCAGCGCGGGCCTGACCGACGAGCAGATCTGGGGCTACGCCCAGGAGGCCGGCGCCTCCGACGAGGTCCAGTCCTGCATGAGCTCGAAGACCTACCAGCCGTGGGTGCGCCAGGTCGTGGACCCCTATGGCGAGGAGACCGGCGGCGGCACCCCGTACGTCGAGATCGACGGCGAGACCTTCGGCTCCGACCAGTGGTCCCAGCCCGGCCAGCTGCGCGAGGCCGTGCTCTCCGCTGGCGGCGAGTCCGCCTCCGACGGCGGCGAGCGCTGAGCCGCAGGCCGCCCCGGGGCCCACGGGCCTCTACACTCTCAGGGGACCGGCCGCACCGCGGCCGGTCCCCTCTCGCTGGAGTGGCGCAACGGTAGCGCACCTGTCTTGTAAACAGGTGGTTGCGGGTTCGATTCCCGTCTCCAGCTCTCGCCCCGGTCCCCGCAGGACCGTGCGGCAGCCCCGCAGGAAAGAGCCCCTCGCCGGATCACTCCGGCGAGGGGCTCGTGCGTGCGGGGCGGGCCCGGTGGGTCAGAACGTCTCGTAGGACACCTTGTTCACCGTGAAGCCCTTGCCGGTCATGACGTTCCAGCAGGTCATCCCGTCGAAGCGGCTCGTGCACGCCACGTCGCCGCGCTGAGCGCTGCGGTCGTACTCGAGGGTGGGCGCTGAGTCGCTGAGGAAGGACGAGCCGCAGGCCCGCTCGGCGTCCTCTCCCGCGACGGTGATCGAGAACGGTCCGTCCTCGCAGTCCTCGAGCCCTGCCTCGGAGAAGTCCCGCTCCACGAGGGAGCAGGAGACGGAGTCCTCCTCGAGATGGCAGCTGATGTTCCCGGTGGGGGAGCGCAGCTCGGTCATCTCCTCGGCGCCCTCGGGAGCGGGGGAGACGGGATCCTCGGTGGTCTCCTCGGTCGTCTCCTCCGCGGTGGTCTCCTCCGGAGCGGCCTCGGCGCTGGTCGTCGAGCTGTCGCGCTGGTACTCCTCCTCGTCGGGGGCGAACAGGGCGCGGGCACCCAGCCCGATCACGAGCAGCAGTATCAGGGCGAGCACGAGGCAGCCGCCGCAGGCGATCAGGGCCCGCTTCCGGCTGCCGTCGTCGGAATCGTCCTCCTTCTGGGGCGGTCGGCCGACGGGCGGCGGGGCCGAGGCGGGGCCCTGCGAAGCCGGACCCGGGGATGACGGGCCCTGCTCCCCATAGGGGTACTGCTGCTGTCCGTAGGGGCCCTGCGGATCGGTCGGATGCGACGAGGCGGCAGCGCCCGCGGCGGCGGACGCTGCGACGGCCGGCATCTGCCGGGTCGGCGAACCTGCCTGCGGGGCCGGCGAGGCCTGCGGTGCCGGCGAGGCCTGCGGTGCCGGAGAGGGCTGCGCGGCCGGGGACGTCTGCGAGGCAGGGGCGGCGCCGAGCGGGACCACGGAGGCCTTCGGCGACAGCCGTACCGAGGGCGACCCCTCGGCCGGAGGCTGTGCGGAGGGCGACGGCTGCGCGGCAGACGCCGGCCCGCCGACGGGGGCCTGCTGCGCGGGCGGGGCCGGGGGCGGCGTCGTGCCGGGGCGCCCGTCGGCGGAGGCGTCGGATCGCGCGGCTCCCGCACCCGCAGCGCCGGCTGCGGCGGCGCCGGTCGCTCCGGCGGCGGTGCCCCAGACGAGTGCCTCGGGGACCTCGTCCCAGGCGGAGGCGTCGTCGTCGAGCCCGGGCTGCGACGCCGACGCGGGCCGCTCCTCGGCAGACTGCGACTCCTGCGCGGCGGTCTGCTCCGGGTCCGCGGGCTCGGGCTCCTCGTCGGGGACCACCTGGTGCAGCTGGGTGGGTTCGCCCTCGTCGAGGTCGTCGTCCTCGTCGGACTGCTCGGTGCCGGCCTCGTAGGCCTGCTTCGCCCACTGGTTCGTGGCCAGGATCCACTGGCGCGCGACCTCGGGGGCCGAGGGGTTCATGACGATCAGCCGGTGCAGCTGGGGGTGCTTCTCGGTGAGCTCGAGGAGGCGTTCCGGACTGGTGCCCGGGTCGGCCGCCTCCTCCGCCGTCGAACGGTGCTCTGCCACCGTGCTCTCCCTTCCTTGCGGGGTCACGGCAGGGCGCTCGCGGCTCGCGGGGGCGGCCTGCCGATCCATGAGAATGGCACATCGGCGCGCTCCGAGGCACTGCGAGGCGGCCCCATGCAGCGGTGACCCGCAGGTCACCGGGGCCTCGCGGCCCGCTCGTCGGACGGTCCGGGGTGCACTTTGACCTGCGGCGACTCCGAGGCCCGACCCCTCGAGGTGCCGCAGAGCCGGCATGTGACGGGGGTCTCGACCGTGGAGGCGACAGAAGGGGCGCGGGTGCCGTCGGCCCGCGTGCGGGGGCCGGGCGCGGTCAGCCCGCGGTGATCACCGGCAGCGCGGTGGTGGTCGTCGTCGGCTCGCCGTGGGCGTCCAGCGGACGCACCTTCAGCCAGTAGACGCCGTGCCCGCCGAGGGTGAGGGTGAGGGTGCCGGCCTCGTCCACCGCCGGGAACTCATGCCCGCCGAAGAGGTCCCGGACGGTGCGCCGGTCCATCCCGGTCATCTCGAGCGTCGCCGTGACCGGCTGGGACGACAGGTTGAACACGCACAGCAGCGTCTCGGCGTGCGCCTCCGCGTCCTCGCCGTGCTCGGCGCCGTCGTAGGTGCGGGTGAAGGCGAGCACCCGTTCGGAGTCCGCCGGGATGTTCCTGTACGCGCCGAGCCCGAAGGCGTCGTGCTCCTTGCGCACCGCGAGCATCCACCGCACGAAGTGCAGCAGGGAGCCGGAGTGCGCCATGTGCGCCTCGACGTTGGTGGTCGAGTAGTGGTAGACGAGCGACTGGATCACCGGCAGGTAGAGCTTGCCCGGGTCGGTGATCTCGCTGAACCCGGCGTTGCGGTCCGGGGTCCACTGCATCGGGGTGCGCACCGCGTCGCGGTCCTCGAGCCAGATGTTGTCGCCCATCGCGATCTCGTCCCCGTAGTAGAGGAACGGGGAGCCGGGCAGCGACAGCAGCAGGGCGTGGATCAGCTCGAGCTCGGAGCGGGAGTTGTCCAGCAGCGGCGCCAGGCGCCGACGGATGCCGACGTTCGCGCGCATCCGCGTATCGGGCGCGTACCAGCCGAGCATCGCCGAGCGGTCCTCGCCGGAGACCATCTCGAGGGTCAGCTCGTCGTGGTTGCGCAGGAAGGTGCCCCACTGGGCGCCGGCGGGGATCTCGGGGGTGTCCTCGAGGATGTCGATGATGTGGCGGGCGCTGCCCTCGCGCAGCGCGTAGAACAGCCGCGGCATCACCGGGAAGTGGAAGCACATGTGGCACTCGGGCCGCTCGGGGGTGCCGAAGTACTCCACCACGTCGGCCGGCCACTGGTTCGCCTCGGCGATGATCACGCGGCCCGGCCAGCTCTCGTCCACGAACTCCCGCAGCTCGGCGAGGAACTCGTGGGTGGCCGGCAGGTTCTCCCCGTCGGTGCCCTCCTCCTCGAAGAGGTACGGGATCGCGTCGGCGCGGAACCCGTCGATGCCCTTGTCCAGCCAGAAGCGCACCACCTCGAACATCGCCTCGCGCACCGCGGGGTTCTCGAAGTTCAGGTCCGGCTGGTGGGAGAAGAAGCGGTGCCAGAAGAACTGCCGGCGCACCGGGTCGAAGGACCAGTTGCTCTCCTCGGTGTCCACGAAGATGATGCGCGCGTCCTGGTACTTCTCGTCCGTGTCGGACCAGACGTAGAAGTCCCCGTACGGGCCCTCGGGGTCGGAGCGGGACTCGAGGAACCAGGGGTGCTTGTCGGAGGTGTGGTTCATCGGCAGGTCGATGATCACGCGGATCCCGCGCCGGTGCGCCTCGGAGACCAGTCGCTCGAAGTCGGTGATCGAGCCGAACTCCGGCAGCACCTGCTCGTAGTCGGAGATGTCGTAGCCGCCGTCCCGCAGCGGGGAGGCGAAGAAGGGCGGCAGCCACAGGCAGTCGATGCCGAGCCATTGCAGGTAGTCCAGGCGCTCGATGAGGCCGGTGAAGTCCCCGGTCCCGTCGCCGTTGCCGTCGGCGAAGGCGCGCACCAGCACCTCGTAGAACACGGCCTTGCGGTACCAGTGCGGGTCGTAGTCGACCCCCGGGCCCTGCGGGGAGAACTGGGCGGGGTTCAGGGGCATCGGGACCTCCACGGCGGCTGGGACGGCGGACGCGCTTACACCACAATAGTGTCCGCCGCGTCGGCGCGGACCCCCTCGGCGGGCGACGGACCGGGCGGTCTCCTCCCGCCCTGTCGGGCGCGAGGCTGCGGGGCCCGCCGCCGCGGCGGGACCGGCGCGCTCTCGGCCCGGGCGCGGTCCCAGGCCGACCTCAGTCCCGGATCCGCCAGTCCACGGGGTCGGCGCCCTGCGCCTCGAGCAGCGCGTTCACCTGCGAGAAGGGACGGGAGCCGAAGAAGCCGCGAGAGGCCGACAGGGGGCTCGGGTGCGGGCTCGCCACATGCGGAACCTCGCCCAGCAGCGGGATCAGCGACTGCGCATCGCGGCCCCAGAGGATCGCCGCGAGCGGCCCGCCGCGGGCCACCAGCGCGCGGATCGCGTGCTCGGTGATCTCCTCCCAGCCGCGACGTCGGTGCGAGGCGGGGGCGCCGGGCGCGACGGTGAGGACCCGGTTCAGCAGCAGCACCCCCTGGTCCTGCCAGGAGGAGAGGTCGCCGTGCGCGGCGGGGACGATGCCGAGATCGCTCTCGAGCTCCTTGTAGATGTTGGTCAGGGAGCGGGGGAGCGGGCGCACGTGCCGCTCCACCGCGAAGGACAGACCGATCGGGTGACCCGGCGTGGGATACGGGTCCTGGCCGACGATCAGCACCCGCACCTCGGACATCGGCCGGGTGAAGGCGCGCAGCACCGCCTCGCCGGCGGGCAGGTAGCCGCGGCCCGCGCGGACCTCCTCGCGCAGGAAGCCGCCGATCTCGTGGAGGCGGTCCTCGACGGGGCGGAGGGTCTCGGCCCAGTCGGGGGCGATGATCTCGGTCAGGGGGGCAGCCATGGAGGCAGTCAACCATCCGCCGGCGGCGCCGTCGGGGCGCGTCGGCCCCTCCCGGCGAGGCATCCCTCACGACCTGCGCGGGGCAGCGGCGTGGCAGCGCGGGGGAGCGGGCGCGGGTGCGTAGCCTCGATCCATGCCCTCCGCCTCCGACGAGCCCGCCCGCGCCGACGCGCGCCCCTCCGACACCCCGTCGTCGGAGCGCACGTCGACGGAGCGCACGGCGTCCGAGCGCGTGCCGTCCGAGGTCGCGCTGCCGGGGCCGCAGGGGGCGCTCACCGAGCGGGACCGGCGGATCCTCGCGCTCGAGGGGCGCACCTTCCGCTACGTCGGCGCGAAGGAGCGGGCGATCCGCGAGGAGATCGGCCTGTCGAAGGTCGCCTACTACGTGCGGCTGAACGCCCTGCTCGACGAGCCGGCGGCGCTGCGCGCGGCCCCCGCCGTCGTCAACAGGCTCCGCGCCCGACGCACCTCCGAGGACGGCGGTGCCTCCCTCGGCGGCGACCATCGCGTGGCCTGAGCCATCCGTCTCCGGGGCGTGTGCTCCACCCCCGATCCGGGTCGACCATGTTAAATGGGTCCGTGGCTGATTCCCAGTATCCCTACCCGCCGGACCGATTCGACGACGAGGCGGACGCCGTCACCTTCCACGGCGCCCACCGCGCCGAGCTCCCCTTCTGGCGGGAGAACCTGCTGTACATCATCATCATCGGCGCGGCCGTGGTGCTGCTGGTGGTGCTGCTCTTCGTGATCGGCGGCATGGGCGGCGGCGACGACGGCGCCGAGGGCCCGGCCTCCAGCTCCGAGAGCGCCTCGAGCGAGGCCGCCCCCGAGGAGAGTTCCTCGGAGGAGCCCGCCCCGGAGCCCGACCTCTCCGTGCCCGTCCAGGTGGTCAACGCCGGCAGCATCAACGGCCTCGCCGGCACCTGGCAGGAGGAGCTCCAGGGCGAGGGCTGGGAGGACGTCAGCGTCGCCACCGCCGACAGCCCCCAGCAGGAGCCCGTCGTGTTCTACCGCGACGAGGCAGACGCGGACACCGCCCAGGCGCTCGCCGAGCAGGTCGGCGCCGGCGAGGCCCGCCAGAGCGACGAGTACGACTCGCCCCTGACCTTCGTCGCGGTCACCGAGCCCGGTGACGGCGGCGACGAGGGCGGCGAGGGCGAGGGCTGACCCCTCCCCGCACGCCCCTGCGGCCCCGCGACGCGCCGCTCCTCCTCCGGGAGGGGCGGCGCGTCCGCGTGTGCGGGCCGTGGGGCGGGACGGGGTGCGCGCCCGTCGGCGCCGTCCGGCGCGCTCGTCGGCCCGGCGCGCCCGTCGGCGCCGGTCGGCGAGATGCCCCCGGGCGACGTCCGCCCCGGCAGCCGGTGGCGTGTCCGCTTCTCGCAGAGAGTTAGCACTCTCGGGGGCAGAGTGCTTATGATGATCTGGCACTCGGTGCACGGGAGTGACAGCCCCTGCGCACATAGCCTCCGCGCACCGGGACCTGAACATTCCGGCCCCGTGAGGGCGTCGGCGCCGTGGGACATGAACACGGAGTCGGCTCCCGTCCGTCGCGGGCACTGGGCCGGGTGGACATCACAGACACGGGAGAGATTCCACAATGGCCAAGCTCATCTCTTACGACGAGGAGGCCCGGCGCGGCCTCGAGCGGGGAATGAACCAGCTCGCCGACGCCGTCAAGGTCACCCTCGGCCCCAAGGGTCGCAACGTCGTGCTCGAGAAGTCCTGGGGCGCCCCCACCATCACCAACGACGGCGTGTCGATCGCCAAGGAGATCGAGCTCGACGATCCCTACGAGAAGATCGGCGCCGAGCTGGTGAAGGAGGTCGCCAAGAAGACCGACGACATCGCCGGCGACGGCACCACCACCGCCACCGTCCTCGCACAGGCCCTGGTCAAGGAGGGCCTGCGCAACGTCGCCGCGGGCGCCAACCCGATCGCGCTCAAGCGCGGCATCGACCAGGCCGTGGCCGCGGTCTCCGAGACCCTGCTCAAGCAGGCCAAGGAGATCGAGACCAAGGAGCAGATCGCTTCCACCGCCGCCATCTCCGCGGCCGACCCGGCCATCGGCGAGCTCATCGCCGAGGCCCTCGACAAGGTCGGCAAGGAGGGCGTGATCACGGTCGAGGAGTCCAACACCATGGGCCTCGAGCTGGAGCTCACCGAGGGCATGCGCTTCGACAAGGGCTTCATCTCGCCGTACTTCGTCACCGACGCCGAGCGCCAGGAGACCGTGCTCGAGGATCCCTACATCCTCCTGCTCTCCTCCAAGGTGTCCTCCGTCAAGGACCTGCTGCCGCTGCTGGAGAAGGTCATCCAGGCCGGCAAGCCGCTGGCGATCATCGCCGAGGACGTCGAGGGCGAGGCCCTCGCGGTGCTCGTGGTGAACAAGCTCAAGGGCTCCTTCAAGTCCGTGGCCGTCAAGGCCCCCGGCTTCGGCGACCGTCGCAAGGCGATGCTGGAGGACATGGCGATCCTCACCGGCGGCCAGGTCATCGCCGAGGAGGTCGGCCTCAAGCTGGAGACCGCCGGTCTCGAGCAGCTCGGCCAGGCGCGCAAGATCGTCGTCACCAAGGATGAGACCACCATCGTCGAGGGCACCGGCGACGCCGACCGCATCGCCGGCCGCGTCTCCCAGATCCGCGCCGAGATCGAGAACTCCGACTCGGACTACGACCGCGAGAAGCTCCAGGAGCGCCTCGCGAAGCTGGCCGGCGGCGTCGCCGTCATCAAGGCCGGCGCCGCGACCGAGGTCGAGCTCAAGGAGCGCAAGCACCGCATCGAGGATGCCGTGCGCAACGCCAAGGCCGCCGTGGACGAGGGCGTCGTCGCCGGTGGTGGCGTCGCGCTGCTGCAGGCCGGTGCGGACACCTTCGGCAAGCTCGCCCTCGAGGGCGACGAGGCCACCGGTGGCAACATCGTCAAGGTCGCCATCGAGGCACCGCTCAAGCAGATCGCGGTCAACGCCGGTCTCGAGGGCGGCGTCGTGGCGGAGAAGGTCAAGAACCTTCCCGTCGGCCAGGGCCTGAACGCGGCCACCGGTGAGTACGAGGACCTGGTCTCGGCCGGGATCATCGACCCCGTCAAGGTGACCCGCTCCGCGCTGCAGAACGCCGCGTCCATCGCGGGCCTGTTCCTCACCACCGAGGCCGTCGTGGCCGACAAGCCGGAGCCCGAGGCCCCGGCCGCCGGCGGCGACATGGGCGGCATGGGGGGCATGGGCGGCATGATGTGATCTCCTGATCACCTGCCGCTCCACCCGAGTGCTCGACGAGCCCCGATCCTCTGACGAGGGTCGGGGCTCGTCGCTGTCCGTGGAGGCGGGAATGGGCAGTACTCCCCATGGTCGCGGCGGGCACCGGCGCCTATGGTCGGGTGCGGGGGAGACATCGACGTCACACGGAGGGGAACCATGTTCCACGGAGCAGACACCGGCCGGCTGCAGGACTTCGCGCAGCGGCTGGGAGAGAGCTCGGGACGCACGTCGGAGCTGCTCGACGAGGCGACCACCTGGAGGCTGAGCCGTTCGAAGCCCGCGGGGCTGGAACTGGAGCGGTATCTCCTCATCGACGACGGCGACCCCGCCACCGTATGGGTGGCAACGTGTCCTGCTCTCGATGCCGTGGCAGGGAACGGGTGGAGCGCGTGAGCGACCCGGTGCCGCGACGAGGAGTCCTCGCCGCGGCGGGAACGGGCCTGCCGCTGTCGCTCCTCGGATGCGTCGGCGATGCCGAGGACCCGGCGCCGTCGACGACGGTGCCGGACGGTATGCCGACCACGGCGGTCGGCGTCCTCGAGAGCGCGGACCTCGCCCCGCCGCCCGAGGGTGCGCAGGCGCAATTGCTGGAGAGCGCCACGATCTCGGAGTTCGAGGCATGGGCCGTCGAAGTGAGGTTCGAGGCACCTGCCGACGAGCTTGAGCGCTGGATGGTCGACAGCTACGGCGACCCCGACGGGGTCGGGCGGGCCTGGGTCACGCCGCAGGAGGTGAAGGATGCCATGGACATCGAGGACGTGCCGGACACCTGGCGGATCGAGGAGACGTCGATACAGGGGACCGCCTTCGAGCGCATGGTGCTCGTCGACGACGCGGACCCGCGGACCGTCCGGGTACGACTCAGCGAGGTCCGCTGATCGTCTCCACCGGAGCGCCGGAGGACGATTCCGCTCTGTGCACGAACGAGCGGCCGCGCAGCGCGTCACGTCCGTGCTCGTGGAGCTCTCCGTCCTCGCCTTCGCGCTGCTGGGCCTGGTCTGGGGCGGGATCCGCGGCATGTCGATCTCCTTCGACCAGGCGATCCCGGGCCTGCCGGTGACCGTGGGGCAGATGTATCTGGCCCTGCCGATCGCGGGCGTGCTCATCGCCCTGTCCCCCTCGAGGACCTCGTGCGCGCCGCGCGCGGCGACGACATGCTCGCCGGTGACGACGCCCCCTCGTGGAAGGGTCGGGCGGCGGGGTCCTCGCCGTCCGGGCCCTCCCTCACGGGCCTCGCGGTCGGGGTCTCGCAGTCCGGGTCCGCCGCCGGCCTGGTCGTCCTCGAGGGTCAGCCTGCGCACTGCCGGCCCGGGCGTGGTCGGCCGGTGGCGCGGGGCGTGCCACTACGGCATATATGCCGTAGTGGCACGCCCTGCGCCATGACCTGACCATGCCCGGGCCGCGAGAGGGCGGGGACGGGCTGCGTGGGGGTGGCGCAGCGCCCCGAGGAGGTGGGGAACAGCCCCGAGGGGGTGGGGTAGGGCCGCGAGGGGTAGGAGAGGAGCACGAGGAGGTGCGGCGGAGCCGGCGAGGACGCGCCGGCCGGCCCGGGGCCGGTCAGACGAGGAAGATCGGGATCGCGCCCGGATGACGGGCGTGCACGATCGCGAGGAAGCCGACCACGTCGAACAGCAGGTGACAGCTCGTCCCAGGTGCCCACGAAGTTCACGCCCGCGAAGAAGCGGGCCACCTCCCCGCCGTCGGCCAGGTTCGGCCAGTTGCGGTAGACGCCCGAGGTGATCAAGTAGAACGGAAGGATCAGCCAGCCCAGGAAGGGCACGGCCACGATGTAGCCCTTCTCGAGGCGGGTCCACGGCTCGCCCGTGCGCAGCGGGAACCGGATCGCGCGCCGGCGCAGCAGCAGACGGTCCGCCGCCTCCGGCACCAGCACCGCCAGCAGCAGCACGGCGCCGATGGCGAGCAAGCGGTCCCAGTCCACCGAGGCGACGACCGAGGTGGTCGAGACGATCGTGATCCCGACGCCGATCAGCGCGAGGTCCTTCGCGAGCTCCCGGCAGATGAGCACCGCGCCGAGCAGGCTGAGGGCCAGCAGCAGGTGGCCCCAGCCGGCCAGCTGCAGGGCGAACAGCAGGAACCCGGAGACGGAGACGCCGACCGCCGGCAGCAGCGCGAGGCGTGAGGCGGAGGAGGGCTCCGCGGGGTCCGCGGGGGCGGCGGCCGACGGCGTCGTCATGTTCTCAGCATGGCGGGTGCGGCACCTCGACGGGACACGCCCTGCCGCGTCGGTCCGCGCCCGTCGTGCGCGAGGATGGAGAGATGGCACCCACCGACGCGCAGCCGCCCGCCCTCTCGCTCCTCACCCAGAACATCCGGTACCACGACGAGAGCACCCTCCCCGGTCAGGCCGACCACTGGCCCGAGCGGGCCCCGGCGCTCGCCCGGCTCCTCGGCGAGGCCGACGCGGACGTCGTCGGCCTGCAGGAGGTGCTCGCCTCGCAGATCCCCGTGATCGACGAGACCCTCGCCGCCACCCATCTGCGCCTCGGCATCGGCCGGGAGGGCGGCGGACGCGGGGAGCACAACCTCCTGCTGCTGCGCCGGGACCGGTTCGAGGTGCTGGACTGGGACCAGCTGTGGCTCTCCGAGGAGCCCGGCAGGATCGGGTCGACGGGCTGGGACGCGATGTGCCCCCGGATCGCGGTGTGGGCACGGGTGCGGGACCGGGAGAGCGGCGGCGAGCTGGTCGCCGCGGTGACGCACCTGGACCACGAGGGGCACGAGGCGAGGGCGACGGGCGCGGGACTGCTCGCTCAGCACCTGCGCGAAGCGGCCGACGGCGTTCCCGTGGTGCTGCTGGGCGACTTCAACGCCGCAGGCGGCGACAGCATCCCGTGGCGGGTGCTGCGAGACGCCGGCTTCGAGGACGCCCACGACGTCGCCGCCGAGCAGGCGGGGGAGGACATCGGCACCTTCCCCGACTACGGCACCCCGGAGGTGGGCGGTATCCGGATCGACTGGATCCTCGTCCGTGACCTCGTCGTCGAGGAGTACGCGGCCCGGGTGCCGATGCTGGAGGGCCGCGCGGCGAGCGACCACGCGACGGTCACCGCGCGGGTGCGGCCGACGGGGCGCTGACGCGCCGCCCGTCCCGCCTCACATGTCGCGGGCGGAGGTGAGCAGCTGTGACCCGCCCGCGCACACGGCGGTGAGCTCGAGCAGGTCGCCCGCGTCGGAGACGTCCGGTCCCTTCTCCTGAGCGAGCGCGGGCGACACGTCGACCCAGCCGCCCGGGCAGTCCTGGACCCCGCCCTCGAGGGTGGGGACGAGCGCGTCGAGCACTTCGTCCTCGGTGACCGGCTCGGGGGCGTCCGCCCCGCCGTGGTCGGAGGCGCCGGCCGCTGCCGTGGCGGAGACGAGCTCGTCGACCTGCGCGGGCTCCAGCTCGATCACCGCCTGCCACCAGTAGTCGTCCTGGGCCGGGATCGGCACCCTCTCGTACGGGTCGGTGAACCGGCCCTCGGCGATCGTCACCGCGCCCACGGTCTCGAGTACGGGGAAGTGCTCCTCGACGAGCTCGGGGGAGTGCAGGACGAGATCGGGCTGGTAGTACCGCTCGGAGGCCTCGTCCCGCACCCAGTCGGGCTCGTCCCGGTCGGTGCCGCCGCCCATCGGGCCGCAGCCGCCGAGCAGCGCCGCGGCGAGGAGCGCGCCGGTCAGCGCCCGGGTAGTCCTGCGCCGGGCGGTGCCTCGCGGCGAGGCCCGGCGTGCCCGTGCGCTGCGGCCCGCCGGATCGTGCGTCGGTCTCTCGTCGGCCATGGCTCCCCCTTCGTCCCCGGCGCCATGTCTACCAGGTGCCGGGGCCCCGGGCCGCAGCGCCGGGGACAGGGGAGCGGCGGTCTCAGAGCCCCCAGGCCTCGGCGAGCAGCTCAAGGCTCCTCAGCCGGTCCGCCGGGTCGAAGTGATAGGCGGTGAGGATCAGCTCGTCGGCCTTCGTCGCCGCGACGATCTCCTCGAGCTGGGAGACGACCGTGGCGGGGGAGCCGACGGCCTTGATCGACAGGGTCTGGTCCACCTTCTGCAGGAGGTGCTCCGGGGCGACCTCCGTGATGTCCCGCGGCGGCTGGATCTTCTGCCGCTGCCCGGTGACGACGCCGAGGAACATCTGCTGCAGGGTCGTGAACTGGCGCTGCGCCTCCTCGTCGGTCTCGGCGACCACGAGGTTCACGCCCACCATCGTAAGGGGCTGCTCGATCTGCGCGGAGGCCGCGTCGGGGTCGAAGTGGGCGCGGTAGGTCTCCAGCGCATGCAGGTACTGGAAGGGCGCGAAATGGGAGGCGACCGAGAAGGGCATGCCCAGCTGCGCCGCCAGGCGCGCACCGTTCGCCGTCGAGCCGAGGATCCACATCGGCACCTCGGTGCCGCGGGCGACCTCCGCGGTGATCGGCAGTCCACCGGAGGCGGGCACCTCACGGGACCAGTCCCGCATCTGCTCGACCGCGGCGATGAAGGCACCGGGCTCGGCGGAGGTGCGGGCCAGCAGCTGCGCGGTGAGCTGGTCGGTGCCGGGCGCGCGGCCGAGGCCGAGATCGATCCGGTCGCCGTGGAACTGCACGAGGGTGCCGAACTGCTCGATCACCGCCAGCGGCGAGTGGTTCGGGAGCATGATCCCGCCGGAGCCGACGCGGATCCGCTGCGTCATCGAGGCGGCGCGGTCGATCAGCAGCGAGGTCGCCGAGGAGGCGAGGGAGTCGGTGTTGTGGTGCTCGGCGAACCAGTACCGCTCGTAGCCGAGCCGGTCCGCGGCCTGCGCGCCCTCCATCGAGGCGGCGATGGCGTCGCGGGTGCTCTGGCCGTCGGAGATGGAGACGAGATCGAGGATCGACAGGGGCACGTGAGGAGCGTTCATACTGCTCAGGCTATCGACGCGGGCGTGGGGCGGGGAGGGCGCAGGGTGAGAGGTTCTCGACCCCGTCGGCGGGAAGCTTCCGCACCCCGGATGCGTTCCCGGCGACATGAGGATCTCCCTGCTCGACCGCTCCCGCACGCGCGCCGGCCGCGACGAACAGGCCGCCCTCGCCGACAGCGTCCAGCGGGCAGTCGCCGCCGAGCAGCTCGGATACCACCGCTTCTGGGTCGCCGAGCACCACACCGTGCCGGGCATCGCCAGCGGCGCTCCGGCCGTGCTGCTCGCCGCGATCGGGCAGCGCACCGCGCGGATCCGGCTCGGCTCCGGCGGGGTGATGCTGCCGAACCACCGCCCCCTCGTCGTCGCCGAGCAGTTCCTGATGCTCGAGGCGCTCACGCCGGGACGCATCGACCTCGGGCTCGGCCGCTCCCTCGGCTTCACCGCCCCGGTCCGCGAGGCGCTGGGACGCACCGAGGCGAGCACGGAGGACTTCGCGGCGGAGGTGGGGCAGGTGCGCGACCTGCTCGAGGGCACCGCGCCGCTCACCGCCCGGCCCGTCGCGACGGAGCCCCCGCCGATGCACCTGCTCGCCACCGGTGCCGGGCTCGGCATCGCCGCCCTGCTCGGCCTCGGCGTGGTGCTCGGCGGGCCCGTCCTGCGTGCCGACGACGTGGGCGAGCGCGTCGCCGCCTACCGGCGCGAGTTCCGCCCGCACCGCGGCAGCGTCCCGCACGTGATGGTCTCGATGGACCTGCTGGTGGCCGACACCGACGCCGAGGCCCGCGAGCTCGCGCTCCCCGAGGTGTGGGCGATGGTCCGCTCCCGGGAGACCGGCGCGTTCCCTCCACTGGAGGACCCGGCCCGCATTCGGGCACAGGGGCTCTCCTCGCGCGAGCGCGACCGGGTGGAGAAGGGGCTCGGTAAGGCCTGGGCGGGCAGCCCCGCGAGCCTGCGGCCTCGGGTGGAGCGGGTGCTCGAGGCGACCGGGGCCGACGAGCTCCTCGCCGCGGGCGCCACCTTCGACCGCGCCGCGCTCGCCGGCTCCGATGCACGGGTCATGCGGCTGCTGGGCTGAGGTGCGTCGGCCCCGACCGCCGGCCCTGTCCGTCTCCGCCGCTCAGCCGACGTCGAGCCCGGTGCTCAGCGCGATGTTCCCGGCGATCATCGCCGCGAGCACCACGAGGCCTATGACCGGCACCGCGCGCAGTCGCAGCGGTTCGGCGCCCACCTCGCGCACCCAGCGGGAGAAGAGGTGCGCCATCGGCGCGAAGACGAAGGTGGCGGTGCCAGCCGCGAGGATCGCGATCTGCTCGCCCGCTCCCATCTCCGCCCCGCTGAGCACGAGATACTGCAGAGCCAGCAGCACCGAGGCGATCATCCCCCACAGCCAGGGGAACAGCGTCACGGCGTTGCGCCGCACGGGGTCCTCGCCCGCGAAGCG
This sequence comes from Brachybacterium atlanticum, assembly GCF_025669985.1. Taxonomy (NCBI): domain Bacteria; kingdom Bacillati; phylum Actinomycetota; class Actinomycetes; order Micrococcales; family Dermabacteraceae; genus Brachybacterium; species Brachybacterium atlanticum. The sequence goes on from NZ_JAKJJW010000046.1 coordinate 16,052, forward strand.
CGCCATGTGCGGGGCGAAGGCCCAGGCATTGGCGAACATGCCGCCGACGCCCACGCCCAGCAGCGCGAACTGCGCGACCACCGGCAGGCCCATCAGCTGCGCCGCCGTGCCGGTGTCCCCGGCGCCGAACGGAGTCAAGCACAGGTAGGTCACGCCCTCCTGCACGGACACGAAGGCGAACCAGACCCAGACCAGGTGGGCGAGGTCCCCGCGCTGCCGCAGCGGGGTCCACCGCTGCAGCAGGATGCCGGTGACGAGGCTGAACGCCGGCCCGGCGAGCAGGGCCACGACCTCCGCGGTGACGGTGAGATCGCCGTGGTGGAGGACGCCGAAGGGGTACAGGGTCCCGCCGTGTCCGAACACGAGGCCGGTGACGAGATGGACGAGCTCGTGCAGAAGGATCATCAGCGCGCTCGCGATCAGCGCGGCGACGAGGCTGTTGACGAGGAGCGAGCGGGCGGAGGGGAGGGGGATGGGATCTCTGTCGGCGAGAGCCATTCCCAGATCGTGGCACCTCGCGCGCGGCGCGGGGGCGATTCGCCCGATTCCATGACAGCTGTCATGACTCTGGCGCCCCGCCTCGACCCCTCGTAAAATACCTACTGAAGGTACATGTCGAAGGGAGAAGGCGCCATGGCGACCACGTTCACGAGCCGGGAGTTCAACCGCGACGTCTCGGCGGCGAAGCGCGCAGCCGAGAACGGACCGGTGACCATCACCGACCACGGTCGGCGCTCGCACGTGCTCCTGACGGCCGAGGAGTTCGATCGGCTGAGCGGCGCCCGCGAGCGCCTCGGGGATCGACTCTGGGCACGGGGAACGGAGGGCATCTACCTCGACCTGCCGCCGAGGCGCGTCGAGGTGCCTCGGGAGGACGACCTGTGAGACACCTGCTGGACACGAACGTCCTCAGCGACGCTCGTGCGCGACGGTCCCCGGCTCTGATGGCCTGGCTGCAGGAGCAGGTGATCGCCGACCTCCATCTGAGCGCCGTCACCCTGCTGGAGCTGGAGCGCGGAGTCCGCCGGAAGGAACGCGTCGATCCCGCAGGAGCCGGGCCGCTGCGACGATGGCTCGATGAGGACGTGCGGGCGTCCTTCGCCGGGCGGGTGCTGCCCGTCGACGACGAGGTCGCGGTCGCGGCGGCGGCTCTGCACGTCCCCGACCCGATGCCCGAGATGGACGCCCTGATCGCGGCGACAGCTCTCGTCCACGGGCTCACCCTCGTCACACGGAACATCAAGGACTTCGCCAGTGTGCCGGTCGCCCTCTTCGACCCGTGGACCGAGTGAGCGCCAGTCGATGCATGGCGGTCACCGCCGCCCGTGCAGCGCCTTCCGGAAGCACACGCTGATCCCGTCGGCCGGGTCGTAGGGCGCGAACACGTCGATCCGCTCCCAGCCCTCGCGCTCGTAGAGCGCGATCGCCTCGGGCTGGCGGTTGCCGGTCTGGAGGAACAGCTCGTCCGAGCCGCGGTCCCGGGCCGCGTCCTCGAGCCGGGCCAGGATCCGGCTCGCGAGGCCCAGCCTCCGATGGTCCGCGTCGACGACCAGGCGCTTGACCTCCCAGCGGTCCGGCAGGCGGCGCAGCGTCCCGGTCGCGGCGGGCTTCCCGTCCACGAGCGCGAGCACCACCACGGCCACGTCCTCGGCGCTCGGAGGGGCCGGGCGAGGGGAGCCCTGGCGCAGGGCCGCGTAGCGGGGCGAGAGCTCGACGTCCATCGACTCCCGCAGCGCTGCGCCGCGCGGGTCGTCCCAGTCGGTGTCGGCCCAGGTCAGGATCCGACCGCCCGGCAGGACGGCGAGGGAGGAGGCGGTGGTGGTCATGCGCTGGCCCCCACATCCTGGCGGGCGGATGTGTCATCGGAGTCCGCCCCCTTGGTCGACTCCGCTCATCGTAGGGGCGGGATCGGACATCTGTCCGCATCCGGCGAGGATGTGGACGGGGTCAGCCCTGCGCGTCCGCGTCGTCCCGGGGCGGGCGCAGCGCGGTCTCGTCCTCGCCGTGGATCGGCACGTGCGCCTCGGGGATGTCCTCGTAGCTCGCGGGATCGGAGATCGGCTCGAGATGGGTGAGCACGTGCAGGGTCGGCATCACGCCCATCAGCTCGTGCTCGAGGCCCTCGATGTAGTCGTGGCCGCGCTTGACCGTCCAGTCGTCGGGCACGAGCACGTGCACGTTCATGTACTTCTCCTGCCCCGCCTCGCGGGTCTGCAGGCCGTGGAAGGTGACGGTCCCGTCGGTGCGGCGGCGCAGGATCTCGGTGATCACCTCGTGCTCCTCGTCCGGCAGCGCCTTGTCCAGCAGTCCGGAGACGGACTCGGTGATCAGGCCGATGCCGGTGACGATGATGTTCACGCCGACGGCGAAGGCGACGAGCGCATCCAGTCGCTCCCAGCCGGTCAGCACCACCAGCGCCACGCCCACCAGCACTCCCGCGCTCGTGACCACGTCGGTCATCAGGTGCTTGCCGTCGGCGCGCAGGGTGATCGAGCTGTGCTTCCGCCCGGCACGCAGCAGCACGAGCGCCACGCCGCCGTTGACCAGCGAGGCGATCACGGAGATCGCCAGGCCCCAGCCTACGTTCTCGAGGGGCCGCGGGTTCAGGAAGCGCTCGACGGCGGTGACGAGTATGACGCCGGCGGCGGCGAAGATCATCACGCCCTCGACCGCGGCGGAGAAGTACTCTGCCTTCGCGCGGCCGTAGAGGAAGCGCTCGGTGGCCGGACGGAACGCGACGCGCAGCGCGATCAGCGCGACGACCGCGGCGACGAGGTTCACCACCGACTCCGCCGCGTCGGAGAGCAGGCCGACGGAGCCGGTCATCACCCAGGCGCCGGCCTTGAGCGTGATCGTGACGATCGCGGCGGCGATCGAGAGCCAGGCGAACTTCGTCAGGTCCACCTTCTGGCGGACGGGACGGGAGGAGGTCTCGGTGCTGCTCATGGATGGTCCTTGCGGGGAGGGTCGGGGGCGAGGGAGCCGTCCGGGGCGATGTGCTCGAAGATCTGCTCGACGAGCTGGACCACGTGCGGGTCCTCGACGGTGTAGTAGCTGTGGCGGCCCTCGCGGGTCGCCGAGACGATGCCGGTCAGGCGCAGCTTGCGCAGGTGCTGGCTGGTGGTGGGCAGGCTCAGGCCCACCCGCTCCGCGAGCTCGCCCACGTCGTAGCGGCCCGTGCTCATCAGCTGCACGAGATGGAGGCGAGCAGGGCTGGCCAGCATCGAGAAGGTGTCCGCGGCCGCGGCGAGCTGCGGCTCGGTGGGCGCGCGGTCCTCCGGGGGTGTCGTCATGCCCGCCATCCTCCCGAACGTTTCGTCATTCGCGCAACTGACGAAATGGACGATGTGGCGCGCCCGACGGCAGGTTTGCCCTGAGCGGGGGCGGCGCGGCGTACTGTGAGGCCCCCGTCACAGCGACGTCGACGAAGGAGTCTCCGCATGTACAACCTCTCCGTGGTGCTCGAGGACAGCGCCCGCACCGCCCCCGACCGTCCCGCCCTGGTGCTGGGCGAGACCTCCCTGACCTACGCCGAGGTCGACGCCGCCGCCTGCCGCGTCGCGCACCTCCTGGTCGAGCTCGGGGTCGAGCCGGGGGACCGGGTGGCGCTGAGCTGCCCCAACCTGCCGCAGTTCCCGATCGTCTACTTCGGGATCCTCAAGGTCGGCGCGGTCGTCGTCCCGCTGAACGTGCTGAACAAGCCCCGCGAGATCACCTACTACCTCGACGACACCGACGCCGCGGTCGCCTTCTGCTTCGAGGGCACCGAGGAGCTGCCCATCGGCCGCCACGTGGTCGAGGGCGCCGCGGCCGCGGCGCGTCCGCCGCAGATCGTGCTGATCACCGCCGACCCGTCGGCCGAGAGCCCCTACGAGGGGGTGCCCACCCTCGCCGGCGCCGTCGCCGAGCGGCCCGGGACCTTCCCCACCGTGCAGCGCGCCGAGACCGACACCGCCGTGGTCCTCTACACCTCGGGCACCACCGGGCGGCCCAAGGGCGCCGAGCTCAGCCACTCCAACCAGCTCATGAACGCCCTGACCTGCAACCGGCTGTTCGACTCGCGGCCGGGGGAGGACACCCACCTGGTCGTCCTGCCGCTGTTCCACACCTTCGGGGCGACGGTGAACATGAACGCCGGCTTCTCGATGGGGGCGACGCTGGTGATGCTGCCCCGATTCGAGCCGCAGCAGGCCCTCGAGCTGCTGCTGCGCCACCGCGTGAGCGTCTTCGCGGGCGTGCCCACCATGTGGTGGGCGCTGCTGCGCCTGCTCACCGGGGGCGCTGCGGCCGAGGGGCTCTCCGAGCACCTGCGCCTGGGCATCTCCGGCGGCGCCCCGCTGCCGGTCGAGATCCTGCGCGGCGTGAAGGAGCACCTCGGGATCTCGATCATGGAGGGCTATGGGCTCTCCGAGACCTCCCCGGTCGCCTCCTTCTCCCGCCGCGAGCGCCCGCGCCCCGGATCGATCGGCCTGCCGGTGTGGGGTGTGGAGATGGACCTGATCGACCCCGCCGATGCCGACTGGGCCCGCGTGGGCGAGGTCGACGAGATCGGGGAGATCATCGTGCGCGGCCACAACGTCATGACCGGCTACCTGGGCCGCCCCGAGGAGACCGCCGCGGTGCTGCGGGACGGCTGGTTCCGCACCGGCGATCTCGGACGCCGCGATGCGGAGGGCTTCTACTGGGTCGTCGACCGCTCCAAGGACATGATCGTGCGCGCCGGCTACAACGTGTACCCGCGCGAGGTGGAGGAGGTGCTGCTGACCCACGAGCAGATCTCCCTCGCCGCCGTGGTGGGCGTCCCGCACGAGCGCCTGGGGGAGGAGGTGGTCGCGCACCTCATCCTCGTCGACGGCGCGACCGCCACCGCCGAGGAGCTGAAGGCCTGGGCGAAGGAGCAGATGGCGGACTACAAGTATCCGCGCGAGATCGTCCTCGCCGAGTCCCTGCCGATGACCTCCACCGGGAAGATCCTCAAGCGCGAGCTGCGCTGACGCCGCCGGCGCCGGAGCGTGCGGTGTCGGACCGAGCGGCGCTGCACTGGGCGCACAAGAGCCCGCCCGCAGGGACCGGTGCTCCGGTCGCCGCGGGCGGGCTCGGGTCGTGCAGCGGAGGGGCTCAGTCCACGTAGCGGGTGGGCTCCTCGTCGACCGGGAGGCCGGCCTGCGCATAGGCGCGGAACCCGCCGACCAGGTCGGTGGCCCGGTGGAAGCCGAGGTCGCGCAGGTCGCGGGCGGCGAGCGAGGAGTAGTACCCCTCGTTGCACAGCACGATCACGAGGTCGTCGTGGCCCGGCCCGCCGTCCATGCGGTGCGCGGAGGAGGGGTCCAGCCGCCACTCGAGCACGAGGCGCTCGACCACGGCCGCCCCGGGGACGTGCCCCTCGGGCTCGCGCGTCACGGCCGAGCGGATGTCGATCACGTGCGCCCCGGCCGCCTGCGCGGCGGCGAGGTCGGCGGGCTCGACACGGTCCACGCCCCGACGCGCGGCGGCGAGGACCTCGTCGATCCCGTGGCCGGCGGGCGCCTCGGCGCGCCGACGGCCGTGGGCGGCCGACGGCTCCGTCATCGGCGCCGCCCGGAGGAGAAGGCCGCGAGGCCGCCGCCGACGGTGTTCCCGCTGCCGGAGCCCTCGGAGCTGGTCGAGTAGGTGGTGGGGGCCGGACGGCCCTGACGGCGCCCGCCGCCGGAGCCCTGACCCTGACCGCCGCGGCGCCCGCCGCCCTGGGCGGCGGAGCGGCCCTGGCCGCCCGAACGTCCCTGGCCGCCGGAGCGGCCGGAGCCGCCCTCG
>NZ_JAKJJW010000047.1:0-20346 GCF_025669985.1 Brachybacterium atlanticum
TCGGCTGGAGGACTCCGGCTGAAGTGTTTCAGCAGGTCCTGGCTGACAGTGCACTGACCGCTTGACACCGCCATATACGCGGAGGCTCCAGCTATAGCGCCAGTCAACGTTCGCGCAGCCACCGGCCCGGCCTGCCCGCTCCAAGCACGGATGAGGGGCGGTCCCGATCGGGACCGCCCCTGGTCTCGCACTCCCCCGGCTCGGGCGAGCGCCGTCGTGCCCGATCTCCTGCCGCTCGTCCCTCGCTGCACGTCGATCAGGCAGCACTCTCCCGCCCGATCTCCTGCCGCTCGTCCCTCGCAGCACGTCGATCAGGCCAGGTAGTCCACGTCCTTGGTCTCGCCGCCGAGGACGAGGGCGAGGATCGTGACGACTGCGGCGACGGCGAGATAGCCGCCCACCAGCAGCAGCGAGCCGCCCTGCGCCTGCCACAGCGCGATCATCGCGTAGGGGGCCGGGGCCGCGCCGATCACCGAGGCCATGTTGTAGCTGACGGCGCTGCCGGTGTAGCGCACGTCGGCCGTGAACATCTCCGGCAGGAACGCGGCCATCGGCCCGAACGTCATGCCCATCAGGGTGAAGCCGAGGATCAGCGCGGCCATCACCCCGCCCGTGCTGGCGTGCATGAGCGGGTCAAGGACGAGCCCGAACACGCCGATCCCGGCGGTCACGGCGAGCAGCAGGCGCCTGCGGCCCAGCCGGTCGGCGAGCGGGCCGGAGACCACGGTGAAGATGCCGAAGAAGACCACGCCGATGATCAGCATCGTGAGGAAGTCGGTGCGCTCGTAGCCGAGGCCCGGGGCGAAGGTCGCCGGATCGAACGCCTTGCCGGCCGCCTCGGCGGCGGCGCGGGCGGAGGCCTCGTCGGCCGCGGTGGTGCCCACCACCATGAGGAAGGCGGTCATGAGGTAGAAGAGCACGTAGGTGGCGACCATCGCGACGGTCGCGAGGACCAGCGGCTTCCACGCGGTGCGGAACACGCGCGCGATCGGCACGGAGGCGACCCGCTGCTCGTCCAGCACCTTCTGGAAGGCCGGGGACTCCATGAGCTTCAGCCGCACCCACAGCCCCACGACCACCAGGACCGAGGACAGCAGGAAGGGCACGCGCCAGCCCCAGGCCATGAACTGCTCCGGTGTGAGCTGCACGCTCAGCAGCACGAACAGCAGGTTCGAGAGGATGAAGCCGACGGGCGCGCCGAGCTGCGGGAAGGTGCCGTACAGGGCGCGCTTGCCGGGCGGGGCGTTCTCGGTCGCCAGCAGCGCGGCGCCGGACCACTCGCCGCCCAGCCCGATGCCCTGGCAGAAGCGCAGCAGCACCAGGATCGCGGGGGCGATGACCGCGAAGCCCGGAGTGGAGGCGGTGGGCAGCACGCCGATGAGGAAGGTGGCGATGCCCATCACCAGCAGGCTCGCCACGAGCGTGGCCTTGCGGCCCACGCGGTCGCCGTAGTGGCCGAAGATCAGCGAGCCCAGCGGCCTCGCGACGAAGGCGACGCCGAACACCGCGAAGGAGCTCAGCAGCTGGTTCGCCGGGGTCTGCGTGGGGAAGAACAGCGCCGGGAACACGAGCGAGGCGGCGGTCGCGTAGGCGTAGAAGTCGAAGAACTCGATGGTGGTGCCCACCATCGAGGCGGTGATGACCCGGCCGCGGGTGTTGGCCGGTGCGGCCGGCGACGGAGCGGTGGAGGAGGTCGGGGCGGGGACGGTGTTCACGAGGGGCGACCCTAGACCCGACGGTCCGCCATTCGGACCACGCCTCCGGATCGTGAGACGGCGGGTTCGCAGCGCCTGCTCCGCGCCCCTACGGCACGTCCCCCGCCCGACGAGGACCGGTGCCCGGCCCCCTCGACCCCCCGTCGCCTGCGGTCACGCGCGGGGCTCCGGTCGCGGATCGGCCTCCCTCACGGCGGCCGTCGATGGAAGAATCATCGACGGCATGCCTGAACAGACCGAGGGGAACCCATGGAAGCCTTGATACCGATCGTCGGCGGCGGCGTCGTCGTGGTGGTCGTCCTGCTCATCCTGCTGCTGGTGCTGCTGCGCAGCTACCGCATCGCCGCACCGAACGAGGCTCTGATCATCACGGGCCGCAACGCGAAGGCGAGCCCCACCGGGGACATCGACCTGGAGTCCGGCAGCGCCCGGGTCGTGATCGGCGGTCGCGCGATCGTGCGTCCGATCGTGGACCGCGCCTTCGTGCTCAGCCTGTCCTCGCGCCAGATCCCGGTCGAGGTCGAGGGCTACTCGATGAACGGCATCTTCCTCCGTCTGCGCGGGGTGGCGCAGGTGAAGGTGGGCGGCAACGTCGAGGACGTCCGCAAGGCCTCGCAGCGCTTCCTCGATCAGCAGCAGCAGATCGACCACTACACCCAGGAGATCCTCTCGGGCACCCTGCGCGCCGTCGTCGGCACGCTGACGGTGGAGCAGATCATCCGCGACCGCGCCTCCTTCGCCTCGCAGGTGCAGGCCGAGGCCGAGCACTCGATGAACAACCAGGGCCTGGTGATCGACACCTTCCAGATCTCGGCCATCGAGGACGACGGCTCCTACCTGCGCGACTGGGGCCGTCCCGAGGCGGCGCTGGTCGCCAAGCGCGCCGCGATCGCCGAGTCGGACGCGAACCGCGAGTCGACTCAGGCGAAGAACCTCAATCTCCAGCAGGAGGCGGAGTCGAAGCAGGCCTTCGACCTCCGCAACGCGGAGATCAAGGAGGAGACCGATGCGCGTCAGGCCGTCGCCGACGCCGCCGGTCCCCTCGCCCGCGCCGCGCAGCAGCAGAGGATCATCGAGCAGGAAGAGCTCATCGCGGTCCGCAACAACGACCTGCGCGAGAAGCAGCTCATCGCCGAGGTCCACAAGCCGGCCGAGGCCAAGCGCTACGCCGAGCAGCAGGACGCGGACTCCAAGAAGTACGCCCGCGTCGCGGACTCCGAGGCGCAGCTGACCGACGAGCGCAACCGCGCCGAGTCCCGCAAGGTCACCGCGGACGCCGAGGCGCACGCGATCGAGGCCCGCGGTCGGGCCGAGGCCGAGGTCGAGCTGCAGCGCCGCTCGAAGGACGCCGAGGCGGTCAGGCTCGAGGGCCAGGCCGAGGCCGACTCGCTGCGCGCCAAGGGCGAGGCCGAGGCCGCGGCGATCCGCGCCAAGGGCGACGCCGAGGCGGAGACCACCCGTGCCCGCGCCGAGGCGTACAAGCAGTTCAACGACGCCGCGGTCCTGGCCCAGGTGCTCGAGGTGCTGCCGGAGGTCGCCGGCGAGCTCGCCTCCCCGTACTCGAACATCTCCAACCTCTCGGTGTTCTCCACCGACGGCGAGGCGAAGATCGGCCAGAACATCTCCGTGGGCCTCGCCCAGGTGCTCGACATGGTCAAGTCCACCACCGGCGTGGACTTCCAGGACACGCTCCAGCGGGCCGCCGAGGGCGGTCGCGCGGTGCGCGAGCAGTCCGAGCAGACCCGTCGCGAGAGCCTCTCCCCCGCCGCGGACCCCACCGCCGACGGGGCGAAGGGCGAGGCCTGAGGACTCTCCCCCGCATCTGCGGCGCCCCGTCCCCTCTGCGGAGGAGACGGGGCGCCGCTGCGTCATCCCCCGTCAGGACACCGTCCATCCTTCGTTCACCTGCGACGATCCGGGGACCGAGGACCCCCCAGAAGCTACCCGGCCCGCCTAGGGTGGAGGCGGGGCACGCCGATGAGCGGCTCCGCCCCGACGCCCGGACGCCCGAGAGAAGAGAGCCAGCCCGTCATGAAGATCGGAATCCTGACCTCCGGCGGCGACTGCCCCGGCCTGAACGCGGTGATCCGCGGAGCGGTGATCAAGGGTGATCGCCTCTTCGAGGACGAGTTCATCGGCTACCGGGACGGCTGGCGCGGCGTGATCGAGGGGGACTGGATGACCCTCCCCCGCCGTCGCGTGCGCGGCATCGGCCGGATCGGCGGCACGATCCTGGGCACCTCCCGCGCGAATCCCTTCCACGACGGGGCCGACGGCGCCGAGATCGTCCGGCGCCACATGGACGAGCAGGAGGTCGACGCGATCATCGCGATCGGCGGCGACGGCACGCTGTTCACCGCGAACCGGCTGTCGAAGGCGGGGATCCCGGTGGTCGGCGTGCCCAAGACGGTCGACAACGACCTCGACGCGACCGACTACACCTTCGGCTTCCACACCGCGGTCGAGATCGCGACCGAGTCGCTGGACCGGCTGCGGATGACCGGCGACTCCCACCACCGCTGCATGGTGGCGGAGGTGATGGGCCGCTCGGTGGGGTGGATCGCGCTGCACTCGGGGATGGCCGCCGGCGCGCACGTGATCTGCCTGCCCGAGTTCCCGCTGAGCATCGAGGAGATCTGCGGCTACGTGAAGGCGGCCCACGACCGCGGTCGCGCCCCGCTGGTGGTGGTCGCCGAGGGGTTCGTGCCCTCCGACGCGCCCGAGGGCTTCATGGACTACGACCTCGACGAGTTCGGGCGGCCGCGCTTCGGCGGGGTCGCCGCGGCGCTCGCGCCGCTGATCGAGGAGCGGCTGGGCATCGAGTCGCGGGCGACGGTGCTGGGGCACATCCAGCGCGGCGGCGAGCCGACCGGCTACGACCGGGTGCTCGCCACCCGCCTGGGCACCGCGGCGGTCGACCTGGTGCACGGCAACGGCTTCGGGCGGATGGTCGCGCTGCGCGGCACCGACATCGTGGACGTGCCGCTGACCGAGGCGATCGACAGCCTGAAGGCGGTGCCGGAGTCGCGCTGGCACGAGGCCGAGGTGCTCTTCGGCTGATCCGCCGCCCGTCGGGCGCGGCCGCCGTGCTGGCGGGCGGTGTGTCAGGACGTCAGCGCGGGGAGCCGATCTCCCCCAGCAGCGCCTTGGCGTAGGAGGCGTGGACGGACTCCTCGTCGGAGGGGTGGTAGAGCCCGGCGCGCACGTCGCGGGAGAGGCGCTCGAGCTCGCTGCGGCGGAAGTACTGGGCGCCGCCGCTGGCGCGCAGCGCCTGGTCGACCGCGACGATCGCGGCCTCGGTGGCGCGGGACTTCACCCCGGAGAAGTGCAGGAACCAGCGCGGCCCGTGGTCGCTCGTGCCCGGGCCGCTCTCCCCGGTGCCGAGCGCGTCGAGGTCGGCGAGGACCTTCTCGGCCTGCAGCACCGCGCCGTCGAGGCGGATCGCGGCGTCGGCGAGGCGCCAGCGGATGTCGGGGTCGTCGGCGTGGACGATGCCCTTGGTGGCGTTGCGGCGGGTGGTCGCGATCGAGCTGCCCACCTCCACGGCGCGCTGCGCGACCCCGGTGTACACCGAGGCGATCAGCAGCTCGAAGGCGCCGAAGATCCCCATCACGAAGGGGTCGGTGCTCGGGCCGACGGGGGTGGTGGTCAGCACCCGCTCCGCCGTGACGGCCGCGCCGTCCAGACGCGTCGTGCGGGACTGGGAGGGGCGCATGCCGTGGGTGTCCCAGTCGTCGAGGGTCTCGACGTGCTCGTCGCGCTCGATCACCCCGAACACGAGCCGGGGATCGCCCTCGCGTGCGGCGGCGACCCGGCCGTGCACGACCAGGCGGTCCCAGACGGGGGCGAGGGAGGTGAAGATCTTGGTGCCGGTGAGGTGGAAGCCGTCGCCGTCGGGGACGGCGCGGGTGGCGGAGTCGAAGAGCATCGCGTCGTTGCCCGCCTCGGAGATCCCGAAGGCGAACAGCTTCTCCGCGGCGGCGTCCTCGAGGATGGTGCGCACGGGCTCCGCGCCGAGGCGGTGGGCGTGCAGCGCGGCGCCGGTGACGACGAGGTGCATGTTCATCGACAGCGCCGTGGCGGGGGCGGCGCCGGCCAGGCGGCGCTGGACGCGCGCGGCCTCCAGCAGGCTCCCGCCGAGTCCGCCGAGCTCGCGGGGGACCAGCAGGCGCAGGTATCCGCGCTCGCGCAGGTCGGCGAGGTCCTGCTCGGGGAAGGTGTTCTCCCGGTCGTGGACCACCGCGCGCTCGCGGAAGGTCGCGAGCAGGGAGTCGGGCAGCAGCTCCTCGGCGATGACGCTCATGGGTCCACGCTAGTCCAGGTCCCACACGGTGCGGGGCTGCGGGTCGGGTCCGTGCTCGTGCAGGGCGGTCCGGGCGCGCAGCGTCGCGACGACGGGGCGGTGGTCGGAGTCGGTGAGCGGACCGGTGGCGAGGTCCAGCACCTCCACCGCGCCCCGCACCCACAGCGAGTCGATGCGGCGCACGGGGACGCGCGCCGGGTGGGTCGGGCGCGCCGGGGAGCCCGTCAGCGCGGAGAGCACGGGCAGTTCCCGCAGGCCGCGCCCGGGTCCGCGCAGCGCGTCGGCCGCCTCCCGCCAGCCGGCGGCGGCGAGCGGTGCGAGCTCGGGGCGGTGCGGGGCGGCGTTGAGGTCGCCGAGCAGCACGGCCGGCCCCGTGATCCCCTCGGCGTCGCGGAGGATGCCGAGCACCTCCGCGGTGCGGTGCTGGGGCAGGTCGTTGTCCAGATGGGTGACCAACAGGTCGAGCGCATCGCCGCCGCCGCGCGTCACCTGCGCGTGCAGCACCCCGCGGGGCTCGTGCCGCGCAGGGGCGCCCGGGTGCGCGGGGAGGGCGTGCATCACGGGGCCCGTGAGCGCATGCGGGGTGAGCAGCGCGACCCCGTAGCGGCGGCGCGGGCCGTCGGGCCGGAGGGGCGGCAGGTCGAGCGCCGCCCCGAAGGCGACCTCCCAGCCCAGCAGCTCGGCGAGCCGGGAGGCCTGGTCCTCGTGCTCCGAGCGGGGGCCGTAGGCGACGTCCACCTCCTGCAGGCCGATCGCGTCGGCCCGCAGTGCGGCGATCGCCCGGGCGGTGCGGGCGAGGTCCACCCGTCCGTCGCGGCCCAGGCCGTGACGGATGTTGAAGGTCGCGATGCGCCAGGGCGCCGGCCGCCCCGGGCCCTCCCCGCCGCCGCGCCGCACGGGCGACCTGCTCACGCCGTCACCCTCGCGCTGCCGTGCTCAGGAGAGGCAGCCCGGGCCCAGCAGGGCCTTCAGCGAGGCGTACAGCGCGGCCGACGGGGTGACCGCGAGGCGCTTGTCCAGCTGCATCAGCGTCGTGCGGCCGGGCTCCTGGAGCTTGACCCGCACCTCGGAGGAGCCGGGGTTGTCCTCGAGCACGCCGCGGAGGTCGCCGACCACCTTCTCGGTGGCGCGCAGGGCGGGCAGAGCGATGGTGACGGGGCCGTCGACCCCTCCCCCGGTCTCCGGGATCGTCATCTCCATCACCCGCAGCTCGGGCATGCCCTTGGAGGTATCGACCCGGCCCTTCATCGAGACGACGAGGTCCTCGGCGAGCTCGGAGGCGACGGTCATGTAGGTCGAGGGGAACATCAGGCAGTCGATCGAGCCCTCGAGGTCCTCGACCGTGGCGATCGCCCACATGTCGCCCTTCTTGGTGGTCTTGCGCTGCAGGGTGGTGATCAGCCCCGCGATCGTGACCATCTCGCCGTCCTTGACCGCGCCCTCGTCGGCCAGCGAGCTGATGGAGGTGGAGGAGTTCTGGGCGATGACGTGCTCGAGCCCGTACAGGGGGTGGTCCGAGACGTACAGGCCCAGCATGTTCCGCTCGAAGGCGAGCAGCTCCTTGCGGTCCCACTCGGGCAGGTCGGGGATGGTCAGGGTCGCCGCGGAGCCGGAGGCCATCGCGTCCTCGCCCTCGCCGCCGCCCGCGCCGCCGAAGACGTCGGCGAAGAGGTCGTACTGGCCCTGGGCCTCCTTGCGCTTGACGTCGACGACCGAGTCGACGGCGTCCTCGTGGATCAGCACGAGGGAGCGGCGGTTGTGGCCGAGGGAGTCGAAGGCCCCGCCCTTGATCAGCGACTCGATGGTGCGCTTGTTGCACACCGACAGCGGGACCTTGTCCAGGAAGTCCGTGAAGGAGGTGAAGGCGCCCTTCTCCTCGCGGGTGCGGATGATCTCCTCGACCACGTTCGCGCCGACGTTGCGGATCGCGGAGAGACCGAAGCGGATGTCGTCGCCGACGGCGGAGAAGTACAGGTCGGACTCGTTGACGTCCGGGGGCAGCACGGTGATGCCGCGGTGGCGGCAGTCGCCGAGGTAGAGGCCGAGTCGGTCGCGGTTCTCCTGGGTGGAGGTCAGCAGCGCGGCCATGTACTCGGTGGGGTGGTTCGCCTTGAGATAGGCGGTCCAGTACGAGACCACGCCGTAGGCGGCGGAGTGGGACTTGTTGAAGGCGTAGTCCGCGAAGGGCAGCAGCGTCTCCCACAGCGCCTGCACGGCGGCGTCGGAGTAGCCGTTGTCCTTCATGCCCGCCTCGAAGGAGACGTACTGCTTGTCCAGCTCCGCCTTCTTCTTCTTGCCCATGGCGCGGCGGAGGATGTCCGCCTCGCCGAGCGAGTAGCCGGCGACCTTCTGCGCCGTCTGCATCACCTGCTCCTGGTAGACGAGCACGCCGTAGGTCTCGTCGAGGATCTCCGAGAGCGGCTCCTCGAGCTCGGGGTGGATCGGCGTGATCTCCTGCAGGCCGTTCTTGCGCAGCGCGTAGTTGGTGTGCGAGCCCATGCCCATCGGGCCCGGTCGGTACAGCGCCGAGACGGCGGTGATGTCCCCGAACTGGTCGGGCTTCATCTGTCGCAGCAGGGTGCGCATGCCCGAGCCATCGAGCTGGAACACCCCGAGGGTGTCGCCGCGCTGGAGCAGCTCGTAGGTCGCCGGGTCGTCGAAGGGCAGGGTCTCCAGGTCCGGCGGGGTCTTCCCGTTGCGGGACATGTTCTCCACCGCGTCGGAGAGGACGGTGAGGTTCCGCAGCCCCAGGAAGTCCATCTTCAGCAGGCCGAGCGTCTCGCAGGTCGGGTACTCGAACTGGGTGATGATCTGACCGTCGGAGGGGCGGCGCATCATCGGGATGATGTCGGTGAGGGTGTGGCTGGACATGATGACCGCGCAGGCGTGCACGCCCCAGCCGCGGGTCAGGCCCTCCACGCCCTTGGCGATCTCGACGACCTTCTGGACGTCGGGGTCCTCGTCGTGCATGCGGCGGAACTCGGTCGCCTCCGCGTAGCGCTTGTTCTCGGGGTCGAAGATCCCGTTGATCGGGATGTCCTTGCCCATCACCGCCGGCGGCAGCGCCTTGGTGATCTTGTCCCCCATCGCGAAGGGGTAGTCGAGCACGCGGGCGGCGTCCTTGATGGAGTTCTTCGTCTTCATGACGCCGTAGGTGACGACCTGGGAGACCTTGTCGTCGCCGTACTTCTGCTCGACGTACTCGATGACCTCGCCGCGGCGGCGATCATCGAAGTCGACGTCGAAGTCGGGCATGGAGACGCGGTCCGGGTTCAGGAACCGCTCGAAGAGCAGGCCGTGCTCGATCGGGTCGAGGTCGGTGATGCGCATGGCGTAGGCGACCATCGAGCCGGCGCCGGAGCCACGGCCGGGGCCGACGCGGATCCCCTGCTCCTTGGCCCACTTGATGTAGTCGGAGACGACCAGGAAGTAGCCGGGGAAGCCCATCTGGAGGATGATCCCGACCTCGTAGTCGGCGCGCTTCTGGACCTCGTCGGGGATGCCGGAGGGGTAGCGGTAGTGCAGGCCGTCCTGGACCTGCTTGACGAACCACGACTCCTCGTCCTCCCCGCCCGGGGTGGGGAAGTGCGGCATGTAGTTCGCGCCCTCGGAGGTGGTGGTGAAGGAGACGTCGCACATCTCGGCGATGCGCAGGGTGTTGTCGCAGGCCTCGGGGAACTCGCGGAACAGCTCCCGCATCTGCTGGGCGGACTTCAGGAAGTAGCCGGAGCCGCCGAACTTGAAGCGGTCGGGATCGTTCAGGCGCGAGCCGGAGTTGATGCACAGCAGCACGTCCTGGATGGTGGCGTCCTGCTCGGTGACGTAGTGGAGGTCGTTGGTCGCCACCAGCGGGGCGTTCACCGCCTTGGCGACCTCGAGCAGGTCCTTGGTCACGCGCTTCTCGATGTCGAGGCCGTGGTCCATCAGCTCGATGAAGTAGCTGTCCCTGCCGAACATGTCCTGGAACTCGCCGGCGGCCTTCACGGCCTCGTCGAACTGTCCCAGCCGCAGGCGGGTCTGCACCTCGCCGGAGGGGCAGCCGGAGGTGGCGATCAGGCCCGGCGCGTACTTCGAGAGGATCTCGCGGTCCATCCGCGGCCACTTGCCCATCTGCCCGTCGAGGGAGGCGGCCGAGCCGAGGCGGAAGAGGTTGTGCATGCCCTCGGTCGACTTCGACAGCAGGGTCATGTGGGTGTAGGCGCCGCGGGCGGAGACGTCGTCGCCGGCGGCCTGCTGCTCCTTGGTGCCCCACTGCACGCGGGTGCGGTCATGACGACTGGTCCCCGGGGTCACATAGGCCTCGATGCCGACGATGGGCTTGACCCCGGCGTCGGTCGCGGCCTTGTAGAACTCGTAGGCGCCGAAGAGATAGCCGTGGTCGGTGATCGCCACCGCCTGCTGGCCCTGGTTCACCGTCTCGGCGACCAGCTTGTCGATCTTCGCGGCGCCGTCCAGCAGCGAGTAGTCGGTGTGGACGTGGAGATGGACGAAGTCATCGGAACCCGCAGAAGCCATGCCCATCAGGGTAGCCGCGGGGGCCGACGGGCGAGCGCTCAGGCGGGGGTCGGAGAGGTCACCCCGGCGCGTCCGGCGTGTCGCCGAAAGGAACGGATGATGGGCGGGTCAGTGATCCGGCCGACCGGCGCCCCACGCATCCTTGTGCCGCGTGGAGAAAGTCTGCTCTCACCAGCCTTCCGATCGCTGGCATGGGACGATGGAATGGTCAGTTCACCGGCCTGCAACGACGCATTTCTTCAGCCGCTGCGGCCTCGACCCGAAGGGTGATCCATGCCGAAGTTCGCCATCCCAGAGATTCTGCACGAGGACCGTGTTTGCGAGGCCTCTCAGCGGATCAACTACTACTACACCGAACTGACCACGAAAGGCCGCAAGCTCTACTCCGGGAGCCTCTTCGACGAGTTCGCATCGGATCAGAACCCCGGAGGCGCCTTCACATCCGCCGACTTCCTCTCCACGGGTCTGTTGGGCGTCCACGTCCCGGGCGAAGCCATCGTCAAGTTCTTCTCCGACGCAGAGCTCATGAAGGAGCTCGAACGCCTCCTGGAGCAGCTTCCCGCCAACGTCGACCTCGGCGATCTGAACAAGCCAGCGTTCAACCGACTCCTCGGCTCGAAGGGCAGTCCGGGGTTCATGCTCTGGGACCTGATCCGAGGCCACCGCGTCCGGGGGAAGAATGGCAAGGAGTACGTAGGGATGGGAGAAACGCTCACGAGCAAGCTCCTCGCCCGCAAGCGACCTCGGCTCATCCCCATCTGGGACCGCCGGATTGGGAATCAGATCAAACTGCCACACTCAGGAGACCACTGGGAGGGAATGTGGCGCGCCTTGACAGACGAAGACGGCAAGCTGACCCGTCGACTCACGGAAATTCGCAAGGCGAGCCGTCAACACCAGATCTCGCTGCTGCGCACGTTCGATGTCGCTGTATGGCACTTCGACAAGAATGACGAGTGGAGTCAGCCCTCTATGAGCAAAAGGTCGGAGCCAGCCGATGACGACGGATTGATCGGCGACGCTGCAGACGCCGTGGACGGCGTACCTGACGTGAAGCCCGTGCAGAAGTAGTCAGCCCTCAGCGCGGGTCCGCGACCTCGGCGTGGGTGCGCAGGATCGACTCGGTGGTGCCCTCGGGGGCGCGGCCGATGCCGCACTCGGTGGCGACGCCGAAGTCGCGGTCCAGGACCTTCTGCGCAGCGGCGATGCGGGCGCGGGCCCCGTCGGCGCCGTCCTCGCGGTGGACGAGCCCGAGGTACAGCTCGGGGACATCGGCGAGCTCGGCGAGCGGGGCGAAGTACGCCTCGTCGTTCCTGCTGATCGGCACGGGCAGGTGCAGCCAGGACAGCGGGCGGCCGACGGCGCCGAGGACGGCGTTCGCGACCCGGACGAGGTTCTCGGTGTCGGCGGGCTCGACGAAGTGCTTCTCCCCCGCGTCGCCGTAGCAGAGGTGCATGCCGACCTCGACATCCTCCGGCACCGCGTCCACGAGCGCGGCGAGCCGGGCGACGATGCCCTCGAGCACTCCCCCGGTCCACCAGCCCTGCATGACCGCGCCGTAGCCGGAGGCCCCCTCGAGGATCCCCATCTCGCTGGCGACGTCCCACTGGATCGCGAGGTCCTCGTGCGGGATCTCCTCGAGGATCTGCTCGAGCTCTCCCAACAGCGCGTCCGCGTAGACGGGCTCGATCGCGATCCGGTCGCCACCGGAGAAGAAGGAGGAGATCACCGCGACGGGGGTGGGCGAGAGACCTGGAAGCGCATCCCGGTCGGGATCGCGCCCTCGGCCCGAAGGCGGGTGAACAGGGCGTAGGACTCGCGGGCAGCGTCCGCATAGCCGAGCCGGGGCAGGTCGATCTCGGCGGCCTCGACCCCGTCGGCGATCCGCAGCGGGCGGGCGTCGAGCCCGGCGCCGAAGGGGATCGGCTCCTCGCCGACGCGCTCGATGCCGGGGGCCTGGCCGAGCACGTCGGGCTGGAACATGATCCAGTGGAATCGCTTCCCGACCTCGCCGTCGGGGACCCGCCCGACGTGCGCGCCGAGGATCTCGGCGACGGTGCGCATGGTCTTCTCGGCGTCGTCGTAGTTCACGCTGCCCGTAAGGAGGGCGCCCCGTGGAGTCGTCATGGGGCCAGGGTACGGGGCCCAGCGCACGGTCGTCACGGGCGATGCGGGCTCCGGGATGCCGCGGCCCGGCTGACCTGTCAGCCCCGGCCGTCATCCTCCGCCGCCTGCTCACGCTGCATGTCGGCCATGAGCGTGTTCATGTAGTCGTGGACGTCCTCGAAGCTGAGGCGTCGCTCGTCGCGGCGCGGCGGGATCCCGCCGACGAAGGCACCGCCGTGCCAGGCCAGGGAGTCGTCCGGCAGCGTCGGGTCGTCATCGCGCCAGAGATCGATCGGGATCGCATGGGCGGCGAGGTCGCGGGCGATCTCGTCGGCGCGGGCCGGGTCCCCGGAGCGCTGCAGCACGGAGACCAGCAGGGACTGCGCGGCCCAGGCGAGGGCGTCGTCGTCGCTGCGCTCCCCCGGCTCGACCGACTCCTGCACGAGGGCGACGTAGCTCGCGGCGAGCTCGTCGGCCCCGTCCTCGTAGTGGTCCTTCGCCACGCGCAGCGCGACCTTCGGCACCAGATCCCGTGCCTCCCACAGCACCGCCGCGCCGACGAGCGCCATGCCCACGCCGGTCGGGAAGTCGGGGTCCAGGGCGAGCTCGGAGCTCGGGGGCCGTCCGGCGCGGCGGTCGTCATCGGCGGCGAGGAACTCCTCGACGGAGCGTGCGAGCGCGGCGCGAACCCGCTCGTCGTCGCGCAGCGCGAGCTCGGCACCCTCGGGGTCGAGGCCCAGGCGGCGCGCGACGCGGGCGACGGGGAAGTCGGGACGGGACAGGGCGGCATCCCGGGTGGGGGTCAGCGCGCCGGAGGTCTGCTCGTCGGTCATGCCTCGACGGTATCGCGTAGCCGGTCGAGACCGGTGACGACGACACCCGGACCGCACGGGGAGCGCGGGAGCCGTGCGCTGCGCGCGGCCCTGCTCAGCGCTCCCTGAGCCGCTCGAGCGCCTGCTGGAGGTCGTCCGGGTAGGTGGAGGCGTAGGTGACCTCGCGCCCGCTGACCGGATGGGTGAAGGTCAGCTCCATCGCGTGCAGCCACTGCCGCACCAGGCCCACCTTCGTCGCGAGGGTCGGGTCCGCGCCGTAGAGCGGGTCGCCGACCAGGGGGTGTCGCAGCGCGGCCATGTGCACGCGGATCTGGTGGGTGCGGCCTGTCTCCAGGCCCACACGCAGCAGGGTCGCGCCGCGCAGCTCCTCGAGGGTCTCGTAGTGGGTGACCGAGTGCTTGCCGTCCTCGCGCACCGCGAACTTGTAGTCGTGGCTCGGCGAGCGGCCGATGGGCGCGTCGATCGTGCCGGAGGGCTGATCGGGCGCCCCCTGGCAGACCGCGTGGTACACCTTCCCCACCTCACGGGCGCGGAAGGCGTCCTTCAGAGCGGTGTAGGCGCGCTCGGTGCGGGCGACGACCATGAGCCCGCTGGTCCCGACGTCCAGACGGGAGACGATCCCCTGCCGCTCGGGGTCGCCGCTGGTGCGGATCGAGACGCCGGCGGCGGCGAGATGGCCCAGCACCGTCGGCCCGGACCAGCCGGCGCTCGGATGCGCCGCGACGCCCACGGGCTTGTCGATCACGACGATGTCGTCGTCCTGGTGGATGAGGCTCATGCCCTCGGCGATCTGGGGTCGGACCTCGACGGCCGGCTTCTCGTCCGGCAGCTCGACGTCCACCATCGCTCCGGGCTCGAGACGGGTGGAGCGGGCGGGGACCTGGCCGTCGACCAGGACGTGCCCGGCCATGACGAGGTCGGCGGCGCGGGTGCGGGACAGGCCCAGCATGCGGGAGATGCCCACGTCCACGCGCTCCCCGGCGAGGCCATCGGGGACCATCAGGGTGCGGGAGGCGCTCACTTCTCCGCCTCCGGGGATTCCTCCGCCGGGTCTCCCGTCGACGGCTCGGCGGCACGGGCCTGCTTCTGCTCGGCGCGGGTCTGCGCCTGCTCGGCCTCGGCCTGCTCCTGCGCGGCGTGGGCGGGATCGGC
The DNA here is from genome assembly GCF_025669985.1 of Brachybacterium atlanticum. NCBI lineage: Bacteria > Bacillati > Actinomycetota > Actinomycetes > Micrococcales > Dermabacteraceae > Brachybacterium > Brachybacterium atlanticum. The sequence goes on from NZ_JAKJJW010000047.1 coordinate 14,625, forward strand.
GTCGAGGCCGAACAGCCCGAGCGCGATCACCAGGATCGCCCCGCCCACCACGGCCATGTCGGCGACGTTGAAGACGGGCCAGTTCGGCAGCTCGAGGAAGTCGACGACCGCGCCGTGGAAGGGACCGGGGGCGCGCAGCAGGCGGTCGTGGATGTTGCCGAGCGCGCCGCCCATGATCAGACCGAGGGCGATGGCGTACCAGGGCGAGCGGACCGAGCGGACCGCGAAGACGATCACGCCGATCACGATCGCGATCTGCAGGCAGGTGACCACCGGGGTGATCTCCGCGCCCATCCCCCAGGCCGCGCCGGTGTTGTACAGCAGGGTCAGCTGCAGCACCTCGCCGAGGAACGGCTGGGGGTCGAGCTCGGGGAGGGTCGCCACCGCCCAGTTCTTCGTCACCTGGTCCGCGACCAGGAGCACGACCGCGAGCAGGCCGACGACGGCGAGGACGGCGGGGCGGCTCAGACGGCGACGAGCGCCGGACCTCTGCGGGCCGGCGCTCGTCGACGTGGGGTCAGGGGTGCTCACAGACCGAAGTTCGCCTGCTTGTCCTGCGTCTCGCTCGTGTCGAGCTCGCGCAGCTGGTTCTCCAGGTAGTTGCGCAGACGGTTGCGGTAGTCGCGCTCGAAGTTGCGCAGGCCCTCGATGGACTTCTCGAGCTCTGACTTCTTCGTCTCGAGATCGGCCAGCGTGGTGCGGGACTTCTCCTCGGCCTCGCCGACGATGCGCTTGTGCTCCTCGTTCGCCTCGGTGATGAGGCGGTCGCGCTCGTCCTCGCCGTTCTTGACGTACTCGTCGTGCAGGCGGTTGGCCAGGGCGATGATGCCGGCGGCGGACTGGTCCGGGGTCTGCGCAGAGGCGGGGACGGGCTCCTCGGCGACGGACGCCGGCTCCTCGTCGGCGACGACGGCCTGCGGGGCGGTCTCATCGGCAGCGGCGGCGTCGGGCACCTCGGAGACGAGCGTCTCCCCGTCCTGGTCCTCGGCCTCGACGGCGGGGGCGGCGGCCGCAGCAGGAGCACCGGACTCGAGCTCAGCGATGCGGTTGTGCGCCTGCTCGAGCTCCTTCTTCAGGCGCTCGTTCTCGGAGATCAGTTCCTTCAGGCGGGGTTCGACCTCGTTGTCGAGGAAGTTGTCGACCTCGTCCATGTCGTAACCCTCGGAGAACCGGACCGGGGTGAACCGCTGATTCATCAGGTCTTCGGGCATCAGAGCCATGGGTCACCTTTTCGTCATTCGTGAGTCGGTTTGCGCGGTGAGGCGCGGTGCGGACAGCCTAGCGGATCGGCGGCGGACCCCTGCATCGGGGCCGGGAGAATCGCGCACCTCACATCGCAGGGCCGTGGATCAGGCCGCGAGGCCGGCGAGGACGCGCAGCAGGATCCAACCCACGATCAAGAGGATCATCAGGGACAGGTCCAGACTCACCGCGCCCAGCCGAACCGAGGGGATCATTCGGCGCAGCAGCTTGACCGGGGGGTCCGTCAGCGTGAAGACCACCTCGAACAGCACCAGCACCAGTCCCGAGGGGCGGAACTCGCGGGCATAGCCCTGGATCCATTCGAGCACCAGGCGCGCCAGGAGCAGGAGCAGGTAGATCAGGACCGCGAGATAGAGGATCCCGGCGACGAGCTGCACGGGAGCCTCAGCTCTGGTTGTAGAAGCTGCCCTCGTCGGCCGAGGAGTCCCCGTCGACCTGGACGAACTCCGGCGACAGCAGGAACACCTTGGAGGTGACGCGCTCGATCGTGCCGCGCAGGCCGAAGACGAGGCCGGCGGAGAAGTCGACCATGCGCTTGGCGTCGCCGTCCTGCATGTCCGAGAGGTTCATGATCACCGGCACGCCGTCGCGGAAGGACTCGCCGATCGCCTTGGCGTCATTGTAGGACCGCGGATGGATCGTGGTGATGCGCTGCATCGACTCCTCCACTGCCGGGGCCATCGCGACCACGTTGGAGTGCTGACGGATCGGGGTCACCTGGGCCTCCCGTTCGGTGGTGGGCTCGGGCGCCCGCTCGGTGCGGCGGGACGGAGCAGGCTGCTCCTCGCGGTACCGCTCGTCCTCGTAGTACTCGTCGTCGACCTCGTTGGCGAGGCCGAGTGCGACCATGGCGTTGCGCCAGGTTCCCATCGCAGATCTCCCAGTCGTTGTTCGCGCTGACCTGGGCCCCGGGGAAGCACGGGGAGTGCGCGGGAGCCCGTTGACTCGAAAGTACAGCAGGCGATTCGAGACGACAGGGACGTCGTCGGCGTGTCGTGCGCGTGTCGCGGCGTGACGTGCACGTCGTGACGTGCGGGCCGCCCGGGTCCAGGGCGGGGCGGCGGAGCCCGGCCGGGATCGCCCGGGCCCGGCTCAGCCCCTGCGCAGCACCCCGGCGAAGCGACCCGTGACGGCGCTGCGGCGGTAGGAGAAGAAGCGCTCGTCCTCGAGGGTGCAGGGATGCTCGGCGTCGATCGCCTCGACGGGGATGCCGGAACCCTGCAGCGCCGAGACCGCTCCCGCCCGCAGATCCAGCGCCGGGGTCCCCCAGCGCGTCCTCGAGGCGGTCGCGGGCAGGAGGGCGGCGGCGTCCTCGCGCATCTGCTCCGGAACCTCGTAGCAGGCACCGCAGATCGACGGGCCGATGCTCGCGGTCACGTCCGCGGGACGGGATCCGAGGGCGGCCATCCCCGAGAGGGTCGCCTCGAGCACGCCGTCCAGCAGGCCGCGGCGCCCGGCGTGCGCGACGGCGACGACCCCGGCGACCGGGTCTGAGAGCAGCACGGGCAGGCAGTCGGCGACCATGATCGCGAGCGCCACGTCGGTGCGGTCGGTGACGATCGCGTCGGCGCGCACGACGGGTCCCGGCTCCCCCGCGGGCCCCGTGCCGTGCCCGGGCTCGGCGTCCTGTGCGGGCAGCACGTGCACCTCGGCGGAGTGGACCTGCTCGACGAAGACCAGCGGTGCTCCGATCTCCGCGGCCACCCGCGCCCGATTCTCCTCGACGGCCTGTGCGTCGTCGCCGACGTGGCGGGCGAGGTTGAGGCCGGCGTGCTCGCCCGTGCTGACTCCTCCGGCACGGCCCGTGAACAGGGCACGGGCCCCGCGGATCCGCGGGGCCCGTGCGCTGAGGGGGCTCGTCACTTCAGGAAGGACGGCAGGTCGAGGTCGTCGTCGTCCGCCGGGGGCTCCTCGATGTGCGGCGGGCGGGCGGGCTCGGGGGCCCGGGGCGCCGGCTGCGGGGCGACGTTCTGCGCCTGGCCCGCGTCCTCGACGTCCGCGGCGTCCAGCGCCTCGGTCTCGGGCTCGGGGGCGCTGGGCCGCGACGGGGAGAAGGCCTGCTGCGGCAGGCCCCAGGCGCCCGGGGAGGCGGCGGTCGCACCGGCGCCCTGGCCGGGGCGCTGCTCGGAGGAGGCGGGACGCTGCTGCACGGCGGGCCGCTGCTGCACCGCGGGGCGCTGGGCGGGCTGCTCGGTGCGGGCGGCGGGGCGCTGCTGTGGGGTGAGGTCCTGGCGCGGCTGGGGACCGCCGCCCTCGAAGCCCGCGGCGATCACGGTCACGCGCACCTCGTCGCCGAGGGCGTCGTCGATGACGGAGCCGAAGATGATGTTCGCGTCCGGGTGCGCGGCCTCCTGGACGAGGCGCGCGGCCTCGGAGACCTCGTACAGGCCCAGGTCGCTGCCGCCCTGGATGGAGAGCAGCACGCCGTAGGCGCCGTCGATCGAGGCCTCGAGCAGCGGGCTGGAGACCGCGAGCTCCGCGGCCTGCAGCGCGCGGTCGTCGCCGCGGGCGGAGCCGATGCCCATCAGGGCGCTGCCCGCCCCCTGCATCACGGACTTCACGTCCGCGAAGTCGAGGTTGATCAGGCCCGGGGTGGTGATCAGGTCCGTGATGCCCTGGACGCCGGAGAGCAGCACCTGGTCCGCGCTCTTGAAGGCGTCGAGCATCGAGACCTGCTTGTCCGCGATGGAGAGCAGGCGGTCGTTGGGGATCACGATGAGGGTGTCGACCTCGGCCTGGAGCGCGGCGATGCCGGACTCGGCCTGGGTCGAGCGGCGGCGGCCCTCGAAGGTGAAGGGGCGGGTGACCACGCCGATGGTCAGGGCGCCGAGGCTGCGCGCGATCTTCGCGACGACGGGCGCGCCGCCCGTGCCGGTGCCGCCGCCCTCGCCGGCGGTCACGAAGACCATGTCGGCCCCGCGCAGGACCTCCTCGATCTCCTCGGCGTGGTCCTCAGCGGCCTTCTTGCCCACCTCGGGGTCGGCGCCGGCGCCGAGACCACGGGTGATCTCCTTGCCGACGTCGAGCTTGACGTCGGCGTCGGACATGAGGAGCGCCTGGGCGTCGGTGTTGATCGCGATGAACTCGACGCCCTTGAGCCCGGACTCGATCATGCGGTTGACGGCGTTGACACCTCCGCCGCCGACGCCGACGACCTTGATGACTGCGAGGGAGATCTGGGTTCCGGCCACGTTTGGTCCTTGCTCTTGGCTCTTGTCGGTCTTCCTGGAGAAGGGCCTGGATCGCGCCTGGTCGCGACCGCTCCTCAACCCTGGACCTCTACTTGAGGTTCGGACTTCGGGGCGCCTCTCCCTTCCCTCGACGCTAAGGAGGAGTGCACGCGCACGCAAACACCGAGGGCGCGTGTCGGCCGCGAGCCGGGCCAATGTCACCGTCCGGTCCGCCCGATCCGTCGGACTGCGGGGTGTCCGCCCGCCCATCCCCGTCCCGCTCCCGGCGCACGGGGGCCGGCGTCGCAGCGGAGGAGGTCAGCGGGTGACGGGTGCAACCGGGGAGGAGACGTCGATGGTCGTGCCGGGTCGGCCCAGCAGCGCCTGCACCACCTCGGCCTTGAGGTCCGCATCGTGCGCGTCGCCCCAGACGACCGTCTTGGTGCCGCCGTCCTCGAGGCTGAGGACGAGGGTGACGTCGCTGGTGCTGGAGGCGGAGACCTCCCGGACCGCGCCGCGCAGCGGATCGGGCAGGGTGGCGAGCACCTCGCTCATGGTCGCGGCCGCGCCCTCGGGGTCGGCGGCGCCGCCCTGGACGGTCATCGGCACCAGGGTCGCGCCCTCGCCGGCCGCGGCCGGGAGCTCCTCCCCCGCGGCGTCGACCACGGCGGTGCTGCCGTCGGCGCGGGTGAGCTGCGCGACCGGGGCGGCCTCGGTGACGGTGACGGTCATGCCGTCGGGCCAGGACCGGTCGACCTCGGCGGAGGCGACGCCCGGCACCTCGGCGGCTCGGTCGGCGATGTCGTGGGTGTGCAGCAGCAGCACGCTGTCGCCGGTGTGGGAGGCGACGGCCTCGCGCACGTCCTCCTCGGCGACGTACCCGGTCCCCTCGACGGTGATGTCGCGGACCTGCAGGGTCGGGAGCATCACGGCGGTGGCGAGGGCGGCGACGAGCACGAGCAGGGTCACGAGGGTGCCGGCGATGATCGCGCGCCGACGCCGGCGCCACGGGCGTCCCGCGACGAGCTCGCGGAAGCGGTCCGCGGCCTGGACGACGCGGCCGCCGCCCGGCTCCTCCTCCTGCGCGCGGGGCGGGGCGAGCGGAGCCTCGGGCTCGACGGCGGGTCGTCCGAGGCTGCGTCCCCGGCCCCGGGATGCGCCCGTCGCCGGGGACGGCGAGGCCGCCGAGTGGGCCGAGGGGGCCGAGTGTGCGCTGCGGGCCGACGGCGCCGGAGCCGCTGTCCCGCGCGGACCTCGCCGGTCTCGCCCGCTCCACCCCGGAGTCGGTC